>DQVJ01000312.1 GCA_015661795.1 Sulfurovum sp. | reverse complement strand
CACCTGTAGTTAGCGCGATAGGGCATGAAGTGGATACTATGATAAGTGATTTTGTAGCAGACGTAAGGGCACCTACACCCAGTGCAGCGATGGAAATGATACTCCCTGATAGTAAAGAAATTTTATATGCATTAACACAAAGACTTGAACAATTTTCATATATACTTACAGAGAAAATGAAACGCTATTCCCGTGAATTAAAACACAGTGAGGAAGTATTATTAAGATACTCTCCTTCACGATTATTAATTGAGTTGGAGAATGAGTTTGAACGTCTGACAAAAGAATTTAAGCGATACATCTCATATAATGTAGAACATTTCGCTTCTATTTTACCCAGTGAACGAAAAAGATATCTACAAAGTATAACTACATCGCTACAACAAAAAGAACAATATCTAGTTTTTATAGAGCAAAAATTCAGAATGAGTAATCCAAGATTAAAATATCGAAAAGGTTGGGCAGAGATATCATTGGCAGGTAAAATAGGTACATTGGGAGAGATTGAGATTAATAATAAGTTTATGCTTAATGATGGAAAAATACAAATAGAAGCCTTATGTTTAAATAAAAAAGAAATATAAAAATCCATAAACTTCAGGCTTCAAGTCAACTATGATATAATTTAAGGAATTTACACAATAAGGCACTTTATGCAGTCGGGTTTAAACACAGTGCAGGATTTTTTGATTCAGTCGTCTATGGGTAATATAGTAGTAATGATATTGCTACTGCTACTGTTAATTGTAATACATTTTTATTCACTTGCTCGGAGTAAACGAGAGCTTCTTGAAGTTGTCGACAATAAAGTAAAAGTTTTTCAAAAAGCATTTGATATTTCTGAAGATGGGGTACTTATATTTTCAGATAAAAATGAAGTACTGTATGCAAATAGGGTTGTCAAAAAATTAATGGGTTTAAAACAGAATTTTTTATTTAAACCACTTACTGTACAACCAAAGATTAATTTGAAAGATAAATGGTTGACATTGGATGAAGTGATAGCAATTGGGAATAAAAAAACAGAAGATAAAATGATTTCTTATTTGCAGGTAGAGTTTTCACTAGATGGTCAGAAAGATAATACCATACCTATCAACCTTTATATCGACAGTAGTCCGCTTGGAAGCAAGCATGATTTATGGCGTAAGATTATTTTTATACATGATCTTAGACAAAAAGAACAACACAAAATTATCGGCTCTATACATCAGTTGAGTGGTCTGCCAAACCAGGCACAATTACAATATAATTTAAATGCGTTGTATGCCAAATTGCATCTAAATAATAAAAGGTTGGCGATTGTTTTAATTGACATAGATGATTTTTCAATGTTACGTTCAATTATTGGATATGAACAGATGAATCATTTGGTTGTTAAATTTTCGAATTATTTAAGAAGTCTACCTTCAAACTTGACTATAACTGTTTATCATACGTATTACAATAATTTTTTACTGACTATTTCTGATTTGGATGATGAACAAGAGGTATATATTTTGATAAAAGATATACAAGAAAAATTAGCTTCTTTTTATAAGATGCAAGATGTTAAATTATATTTAACAGCTTCGGTAGGAATCAGTATATATAAAGGTAAGAGAAGTGAATCTGTAAGAAATTTGTTAGATAGAGCTTATAAGGCATTAGCGCAAGCACAGAAGCAAGGCAATGGAAGAATTCAAGAATTTGTTCCAGAAATTGCCTCAAATGATTATGACTCTTTGATTTTGCATAATGAAATGCATCAGGCACTTGAAAAAAATCAGTTTGAAATATATTATCAACCTATTGTTGATGCAAAAAATGAAGAGGTAGTATCAGCAGAAGCACTTATACGTTGGAATCATCCAGAGTATGGTCTCATTGCCCCTTATATATTTATTCCTATTATGGAAAAAACAGGTTTTATTGCTGAAATAGGAAAATATGTACTTGAAGAGGTTTTAAAGCAGCAAAAACGTTGGGAGTTATTTAAATTTAAACAAATAGATGTATCAATAAATATTACACTGTTTGAGGTTGAAAGTAAAGACTTTGTAGAAAATGTTGAAAAACAATTACAGTATCATCAAGTGGATCCTTCATTGATTAAATTTGAGATTACTGAAGGTGCGGCAATGATAAGTGAAGATTCTACACAAAAACAATTTAGGGAAATAAAAAAATTAGGTATAGGTATTTCACTTGATGATTTTGGTACGGGCTATACCTCTTTTGTATATATGAAAAAGTTTCCTGCAGATGTACTAAAAATAGATAAAACGATGATTGATTATATCTTAACAAATAAAGAAGATCAAAGAATAGTTAAAGCGATGATTGAAATGAGCCATTCTTTGGGCATGCTAGTAGTAGCAGAAGGAATTGAAAATAAAAGAATGTATGAATTACTTGCTAGTTATGATTGTGATATGATGCAAGGATATTATTTTTCAAAACCAGTGCCTGCTTTTGAGTTTCAAAAACTATTACGATCATAGGAGAATAAATGGAAAATATGGGGCTAATAAGAGGTATATGTATAGTTACATTAGGTATCTTGTTTAGCATTATTTATTGGTATCAAAAAAAAAATAAAAATCTTTTAGAAGAATTGAAATTATATTATAAAGAAAAAGAGTATTATAGTGAAGTAATGATGGTTTTATCGTCTGATTATACTATTGTGTTTGCAAATAAATCTGCAAAATTTTTATTTTCTATAAATAACAAATATAAAAAAGTAAATGATAGTACGAATATTAAATTAAAACTTGATACATCTGACCCTATAGATTTTTTTGAAGCTTTAAAATTTGAATCTGAAAAACATGTTGGTAGTTTTGATTTGAAAAATGTATTATTGTACATAAAAGGTACAATGAAGCAGGTCAATATATATGTTGATAAAAGTGCATGGAATAGGGAAAAAACTATTACTTGTATTATTGATATGCAAACAACTTCAGGCAATGCAATAGGAACACAAAAAGAAGGAGGAATAGATTTTTTTACGGGCATGCCAAGTCAATTTTCCGCTTTAACAGATATCAATACAAAAGTAATGCAGAGTCAAAACAGTGCTAAGTCTTTTGCTCTTTTTTTGTTTGGTGTAGATCATTTTAAAGATTTACAAGCTACGTTAGGATTAGGTTTCTCAAATCAGATTATACGAAAGATGGCAAACTATTTTGAAAGGAAAAAAGATAGTGGAATATCTGTTTATCGTATGGATTGTGATAAGTTTCTTATCCTTGTAGAAAATATATCAGATGATGGAGATATACGTGAAATAGCTAAAGATATGATACTGGATATTTCAAGTTTTTCTACTAAAGAGGGTATTGTGAGTATAAGTTCATCCGTGGGTATTGTAAAATATCCTCAAGATGGTGAGAATGCTTTGAAATTGATGAATCATGTCTATTTATCCCAATCTCAGGCGGAGAAAGAAAGTAGATCCAACATACGTTTTTTTACCACAGAGTATCAGACCTATAATAAAGATACCATGAAAATGATAGAAGAAATTCGTAGTGGTTTGAAAAATAATGAATTTCTATTGTATTATCAGCCTATTTTCTCTATAAAAAATGAGAATATGGTTGGTGTTGAAACCCTCATCCGTTGGGAACATCCGGAACTTGGATTACTTACAGCCGATAAGTTTTTAGATGTAGCCAAACAAGCAGGATTAATGGTAGATATTGGGGAGTATGTATTTAAAGAAGCAATATTACAACGTAAAAAATGGAATACTTTTACTTTACCTGGGTTCCAAATTACTCTAAATCTCTCCTTGGAAGAGATGCAGGTTGATGACCTAATCAAAAGGCTAGAAGTCTTATTTAGACAGAATAATGTGAATCCAAAAGATTTCAATCTTGATATCACAGAAGAAGCTGCGCTTGTTAATGTAGAAAAAACTGCTATGGATTTTAAACTTCTTTCTGAGTTGGGGCTTTCTCTTTCTTTAGATCATTTTGCATCAGGACATACCTCATTAAAAGATTTACAAACTTTACCAATCCGTACAATTAAATTAGATAGAGCGTTGATTTTTGATTTGGCCTCAAGTTTTAATCATCAAAAAATTGTTAAAGCGATTATAGTTTTAGCGCATGCTTTGGAGATAGAAGTAGTAGCTGAGGGAGTTGAAACATCAAAAGAACTTTCATTTTTACATTCTTTTGGTTGTGATTATGCACAAGGATACTTGTATGCAAGACCATTACCTGTAGATGAGTTTCAAGAATTGTTAAGTTGATACCTAGAACTTCTAGAGCATTCTAGGTACCATCATATATTACATCATTCCTGGCATGCCCCCCATATCTGGCATTGCAGGTTGTGCAGGTTGACTTTCTGGTATATCGGCAACAGTTGCTTCTGTTGTAAGAAGTAATGAGGCTACAGAAGTTGCATTTTGAAGCGCAACACGCACTACCTTAAATGGATCAATGATACCTGCTTCAAGCATATCTACGTACTCACCAGTTGCAGCATTAAAACCTAAGTTTTCTTCTGATGCGTGGGCTACTTTATCTACTACTACACCGGCATCAAATCCAGCATTTTGTGCGATTTGTTTCATTGGGGCAAATACAGCTCTTAAAATGATATCTGATCCTACTTTTTCATCTTCAGAAAGATTCATAGTTACTGCTTGGCTTGCTTTTATGAGTGCTGCTCCACCTCCAATAACAATACCTTCATCAACCGCAGCTTTTGTAGCACTGAGTGCATCATCGACTCTGTCTTTCTTCTCTTTCATTTCAGTCTCGGTTGCTGCACCTACTTTGATTACTGCTACACCACCTGCAAGTTTGGCAAGTCTTTCTTGTAGTTTTTCTTTATCATATTCACTTGTTGTAGTGGATACTTGCGTTTTTATTTCATTCACACGTGCAGCAACGGCATCTTTATCTCCTTTACCATCGACGATTACAGTATTGTCTTTATCGATAACAATTCTTGATGCTTGACCAAGGTCAGGAAGTGTCACTTTTTCAAGGGTAAGACCAAGTTCTTCTGTTACAAGTGTTGCTCCAGTCAAAATAGAAATATCTTTTAGCATCTCTTTTTTTCTGTCTCCAAAGCCAGGTGCTTTGACTGCTACAATATTGAGTACTCCTTTAAGACGGTTAAGTACCAACGTTGCAAGTGCTTCTCCTTCTAAATCATCTGCGATGATAAGGAGAGGTCTACCACTTTGTTGGACTTGTTCTAATACAGGCACAAGATCTTTTAATGAAGTGATTTTTGTATCGGTAACAAGAATGATAGGGTTTTCCATTTCACACGTCATTTTCTCAGAATTGGTCACAAAGTAAGGAGAGAGATACCCTCTGTCAAATTGCATTCCTTCTACCACTTCGAGGTCATCATTGATACCTTTGGCTTCTTCTACAGTGATTACACCATCTTTACCTACTCTATCCATTGCTTCAGCGATGAGGGCACCAATAGTCTCATCGGAATTTGCTGAGATAGTTGCCACTTGTGCAATCTCTTTTTTATCTTTTACTTCTTTTGATATTTTTTTAAGTTCTTCTATAATCGCTGCAGATGCTTTATCCATACCACGTTTTACTTCTATCGGGTTTGCACCAGCAGTAATGTTCCTAAGACCCTCTTTAAAAATAGAATGTGCCAGTACAGTAGCTGTAGTTGTTCCGTCACCTGCTTCATCAGCGGTATTGTTTGCTACTTCTTTTACAAGTTGCGCACCCATATTTTCAAGGCTGTCACTCAGTTCAATTTCTCTTGCTACAGAGACACCATCTTTAGTAATATGAGGAGCACCATAACTTTTTTGTATTAGTACATTACGTCCTCTAGGACCCATAGTTACCTTAACTGTATCTGTAAGTTTAGATACACCTTCATAGAGTCCATTTCTTGCTTTATCTGAAAAAAATATTTCTTTTGCCATGTTATATCCTTTATGCTCTTATTTTAGAAGACCAAGCACATCTTTGCTTGGTAAAATAAGGTATTCACTACCCTCAACT
>DQVJ01000302.1 GCA_015661795.1 Sulfurovum sp. | reverse complement strand
GAACATGAAAATATGCAGAAACGTAGAGCTATCGCAGTCGCAGCAGCAACCAGAGCCAAACCGATAATGTTAACGGCTGTTGCTATTATTTTAGGTTCAGCTTTGCTTGCAGGAGATCCTGTTTTTGGCGGACTTGGAGTAGCACTTATCTCTGGAACGGTAGCTGCTGTATTTGTTTCTTTACTCTTTATCCCTGTCTTGATGGATAATGCAAAAGCAATGGATTTTGATAAAAATTAAGTCTATAGGTATAGTATGGTTATTTATGAACATAAGGGTGGAATTTACCCCCTTTATATTAAGTATCTGTTATAATCGTTAGAATTTTTTATTTAAGGGAGACTATATATGGCTACAATTGGTATGGGTGACATTAAAAAAGGTGTAAGGGTTGAAATTACGGGGAATCCTTACAAAGTCATAGAGGCTCATCATGTTAAACCAGGAAAAGGTGCAGCATTTGTACGTATGAAGGTGAAGAACTTACAGACAGGTAAGGTGATTGAAAAGACAGTACATGCGGGTGACAAATTTGATGCACCCGAACTTGAACAAAAAACTATGCAGTTTTTATATGATGATGGTGACTTTCTTCAATTTATGGATACTACAACATTTGACCAGATTGGTCTTACGCATGAGCAGGTAGGTAAAGAGACTTTTTCATTTATGATAGATGGTATGGAAGCAGACATTCTGTTTCATGCCGGTAAAGCAATTTCAGTTGAAATCCCACAAACTGTGGTATTGAAAATCGTGGAGACACCACCTAACTTTAAAGGTGACTCACAAGGTGGTAAAAAACCAGCTACACTTGAAAGTGGCGCAGTGGTACAAGTACCTTTTCACATTTTAGAAGGTGAGATGATAAAGGTAGACACGGTTGAGGGCAAATATTTAGAGAAAGCAAAATAAATTGTTTTTAAAAAATGTCAAGAATATTTGACGTTTTGTAGGTAGAATGATTCATTTAAAATAATAAACAGTAAAGGTGAAATGTTGAACCTTGAAAATATACTTGTTAGCGGACATCAATTTAGCGAAGATCAGTATGAATTGAAATCAAAATTCATACTCATGAATAGTGCTTTATTTATTATATTTTTATTTGTAGGTACTTTGACAGTATTGTTAACTATAAGAGAAGAATATATATTTGCTTTATATAATGGTGCATATTTAATCTTTGATCTATTTTTGATCTATATACTTAGAAGGTCTCAAAAAAACTACAAATTTATACTGCCTATTTTTCCTTTGGTGAGTATTTTATTGGTTGTTGTAGCAATCATAAAGTATCCAGAAGAACAAATTCGTATTACATGGTTCCTAGTTGTTATTATTTTTTCTTTTTTTCTTGGAGGTAGAAAATTAGGGTTAGCAATAACTGCTTTAATTCTTTGTACAATACTAGGACTTGAATACATTATAGATACAAGTTTAGATACATATACGCTGACTCTTGCTATAGTTATACTTTTAATAGGAACTATAGTTGTAAATTTATATGAGCAAAGAGAATTAACCACAAGATATAAACTTCATGAAATAAATGCTAAACTTGAAGAAAAAGTGAAAAAAGAAATTCAAAAACGTATACTAGTATATCAAAAAAGTAATCTTGAATTGCTAGATAGTGCAAATAAGCTTCAGAAACAAAAAGATGCTTTTGAACATCTTGCACATTATGACATGCTCACTGGTCTTCCCAACCGTATTTTTTTCAACGATAGACTAAAGCATTCTATAGATAAGGCACAAAGAGATAAAAGTAAGTTGGCAATTTTATTTTTTGATCTTGATAATTTCAAAGAGATTAATGATTCATTAGGACATCATATAGGTGATGAAGTATTAAAAGTTGTTGCCAAAAGGTTACAAAAAAATATTAGACAATCTGACACGTTAGCTCGCTTAGGTGGTGATGAATTTACTTTACTTTTAGAAGATTTAAATGATATTTATAAAGTGGGTGAAATTGCACAAAATCTCATACAAATATTAAGTAAAGTTATGTTAATAAAACAACATGAATTATATGTAAGCGTGAGTATAGGGGTAAGTATTTATCCTGTAGATGGTGAAAATGTAGAGGTTTTATTGAGATGTGCAGACTCTGCAATGTACAGTGCAAAAAAAGAAGGAAATAATTTATTTCATTTTTATAAACATCAAATGACAGAACAGGCGATTGAACGTGTTTCCCTTGAAACAAGTATGCGACAGGGACTCATGAAAAATGAATTTGTTGTTTATTATCAGCCTATTATTGATGCAAATACAGATATCTTAGTGGGGATGGAGGCATTACTAAGATGGCAACATCCTAAACTGGGTTTATTCTCTCCTGATAAGTTTATACATATAGCTGAGAGTAGTTCTATTATTGTAGACATTGGAGAAAAAGTTTTGGATTTAGTTGCAGAGCAGTTGATACTTTGGAAAAAAGAAGGCTTTTCTCCTCCTTGCGTGTCTGTAAATCTATCTGTAAAGCAGTTACGAGATAAAGGACTTACGTCTAAAATAGAAAATATTTTGGAAAAGACACACTTTAAAGAAGATTGGTTGCAACTTGAAATTACTGAAGGTTATGCAATGCAGCAATTTGGTCAATCGATTAGGGTTCTACAGAGATTAAGAAAATTGGGTGTTACCTTGGCTATAGACGATTTTGGAACAGGGTATTCTTCTTTGTCTTACTTGAAGAAATTACCAGTGAATAGACTGAAAATAGATAAAACTTTTATTAATGATATTCCAGGAAAGCAAGAAGATGAAGCACTTGTGCATGCGATTATCTCTATGGCAAAGAGTATGCACTTAGGGATTGTTGCAGAGGGAATTGAAACAAAAGAACAAGAGAAGTTTTTATTGGATGCTGGGTGT
>DQVJ01000203.1 GCA_015661795.1 Sulfurovum sp. | reverse complement strand
ACAGCACAAACATTTAAAGAAAAGATAGGTATTACAGGAGTAGTTCTTTCTAAGTTTGATGGTGACTCTAAAGGCGGAGTTGCGCTGGGGCTTACACAGCAAGTAGGTGTACCACTACGTTTTATAGGGGCTGGGGAGAAAATGCCCGATCTTGAGCAATTCATCTCAGACAGGATTGTGAGCCGTCTCATGGGTGCAGGAGATGTGGAGTCACTGGCGGAGAAAGCAGCTTCGGCTATAGACCCCAAAGAGGCAAAAAAAATTACGCAGAAGATTAAAAAAGGACAATTTAATTTTAACGATTTTTTGGCACAAATGGAGCAGATGAAAAAGTTAGGAAGTATGAAGTCCATCATGGGAATGATCCCAGGTATGGGAAATATGGCGAAACAACTCGGTGACATGGATTTGGAAAACTCTGATGAGGTAAAACAAATCAAAGCGTTGGTCTCTTCTATGACCCCTAAAGAAAGAGAAAATCCTGACCTCTTAAACAACACACGTAAACGCCGACTAGCTGCAGGAGCAGGACTAGACCCAATGCATGTAAACCGTGTACTAAAACAGTTCAAAAATGCAGCAAAAATGGCAAAAAAGATGTCAACCAAAGGTGGGATGAAAGAGATGCAAAAGATGATGCAACAGATGCAAGGCGGTGGTGGAATGCCGAATATACCACGTTAGGCTATAACTTAATAAAATTTTTAGTATTTTTATGATAGAATCGCGTTCCAAAACGGTGATGAAGTTTTGATGAGTATTTTAGTCATTAAAAAGTAGTTGTCAGGACTTATTAGGAAATATAACACTTTTCCTCAAGTGAAGTATAAAAACAAATGAAAAAACACAAGGATAGAATATGACAATGATCAGAATGACAAGAATGGGTAGAAAAAAGAAGCCATTTTACAGAATAGTAGTAACAGACAGCAGAAAAAGAAGAGATGGTGGTTGGATAGAAGCAATTGGACACTACAATCCAGTATCTGAAAACAAAGATCTTACTTTAGATACGGACAGATTGAACTACTGGATAAGTGTTGGTGCACAAATGAGCCCAACAGTTAAGAGACTAGCTGGACTTAAGTAGTCATAATGGTTAAAGAATTCCTGCTCTCCTATACCAAACTTTTGGTAAATAACCCAGAAGATATCTCTGTTGAGATTACTGAGGTTGATGAGAGCTTTGATGAGGTAACTATCTTCGCAAATACAGAAGACATAGGTAAACTCATCGGTAAAAAAGGAAAAATGATTAACTCTATTAAAACGGTAATTTCTGGTTGTAAAGCCAAGGATGGCAAAAATTATCGTGTTAATGTAAAAGAAGCATAATAAAAATTATGTCAAATGACAAAACACTTATCGCTCAGATAGGGCGAACCATTGGACTTTGGGGCGACCTGAAGTTTCATCTTCATACAGATTTTCCAGAACAATTCAGAGTAGGTAAAACTTATCAAAGTACCCGTGGTGATTTAACAATCTCTGATATCAATGAGAAGCGAGGAACGATTCGTTTTGTAGGTTATGAGAGTATTGATTCTGCCAAAAAATTGACCAATGTCAAAATCTTTGCAAATCTTGAACAAACCAAAGAGAATTGTGAGCTTCAAGAGGGGCAACATTTCTGGTTTGACATTATTGGATGCAGTGTGAAACAAGATAATGAAGTACTTGGTGTGATAGAAGATATCCAACGTATGGCTGATACAGATTATTTAATAATAAGAACGGATAGTTTGTTGGTAGACAATGGTGCAGCGAAAAGTTTCTTAGTTCCTTATATTGACCGCTATGTCATGTCATCTGATATAGAAGAAAAAACAGTTTATGTGAAAGATGCTAAAGATATATTAGAGGCTAGTTAATGAAATTTTCTTTTGTGACACTTTTCCCTAATCTTATCAAAGGATATTTTTCAGAGAGTATTTTAAAACGTGCGATTGAAGACAAATATATCTCTATAGACTTTTACAATCCTAGAGATTTTACAATAGACAAACATAATCGTGTAGATGCACCAATGGTTGGAGGTGGTGCCGGTATGCTAATGACACCACAACCTCTCATGGATACATTAAAAGCTATCAAAGAAGAGTCTTCAGATGCGAGTATCATTTTTCTTTCTCCTGTGGCTAAAAAATTTACACAAAATGATGCGAAAAGATTGGCTAAAAAAGAACATATTGTTTTTGTATCTGGACGTTATGAAGGGATAGATGAACGGGTGATTGAAACATATGCCGATGAACTGTTCTCTATAGGTGACTTCATCTTAACAGGCGGTGAATTGGCAAGTATGGTCATTTGTGATGCTATCAGCCGAAATATAGAGAATGTGTTGGGTAATAGTGACTCTTTAAGTGTTGAAAGTTTTGAATGTTCACTTTTAGAAGCCCCATCTTTTACGAAACCCAAAAATTATGAAGGAAAAGAAGTTATTTCAGAGTTATTAAAGGGTAATCATAGTAAAATCACGGACTTAAAAAGAGGGCTTGCTTTGTGCAAAACGAAGTATTTTCGCCCAGACTTATACAAAAAAGGTATAACAGATGAGAAATAAATACATTGAAAGCTTTGAAAAAGCACAACTAGAAAACCGAAATATTCCTGAATTTAGAGCAGGTGATACAGTAAGAGTAGCCGTTAGAATTAAAGAAGGTTCTAAAACAAGAGTACAAAACTATGAAGGTCTTTGTATTGCTATTAGAGGTCAAGGTACAGGTAGAACATTTAACGTTAGAAAAATGGGTGCCAATTCAGTAGGTGTTGAAAGAATTTTCCCACTTTACTCTGACTCTATTGAAAGTATTGAAGTACTTAGACGTGGTAGAATTAGAAGAGCAAAACTTTACTACCTTAGAGAGCTTAAAGGTAAAGCAGCAAGAATTAAAGAACTTAGAAGAAAATAGTTTTTT
>DQVJ01000164.1 GCA_015661795.1 Sulfurovum sp. | reverse complement strand
GTGTGAAGTTATTAAACTTAAAACAAAAGGATTTACTTATGAAAAAACTACTCTTAGGCACACTACTTGGCATGGCATTATTTATATTTAATGCTTGTACACAAACAAATGATTCGAATGCAACACAAAAGACAGAAGAACCTTCTGAGATGAAATGTGAAGCTGGTAAATGCGGTGCTGAGATGAAAGAAAAAGAAAAAACAGAACAAAGTGCTAACAACATTCCAGGTAAATAAATATTTTCTCAACGAATACACATATAGTGCACATCGATTATATTATACTTACAGAGTAATAAATGATATTTGCGAAAGGATGGTCAATGTTGAAAAAAATATATCCTATGACCAAAACGGTACTGAGTAAAGGACAAAATATTACCTTATTATTGGCAAGATTTGTTGTCGCTTATGGTTTTTATGAACCGGCTATGCAAAAATGGTCAGACATAAAGTCAGTTGCTGATTGGTTTGGTTCTCTGGGGATTCCCTTCCCTACTCTTAATGCCTATATGGCAGCAAGTACGGAACTTATAGGTGTAGTACTTTTGACACTTGGGCTCTTTACCCGTCTTATTTCCATTCCTCTTATGATAATCATGGTAGTGGCTATTGTCACTGTCCATTGGACGCATGGTTTTTCCGCAGGGGATAATGGGTTTGAGATACCACTTTATTACATGCTCTTCTTGAGTATATTTGCTTCTTATGGAGCCGGAAAACTGAGTTTAGATCACCTACTCTTTGGTGAGGAACAATAATTAAGATCATAAAAAAGGAAAGAACGATGAATAAATTAATTACGATACTTGGAGCAATTGCTCTCACATTTACACTCTCTATGGCAGCCGAAGGAAAATGTGCTGAAGGTAAGTGTAGTGGGGATATGAACAAAACTGAAAAGAAATGTGCAGCTTCAGCTAAATGTTCTGGTGATAAAAAAGATATGAAAAAGAAATGTGCAGATGGCAAGTGTGGTGGTGATATGAAAAAAGAAATGCCAAAAGCACCTGAAAAAGGTAAATGTGGTAAAGGTAAATGTGGTTCATAGAATGATAGTTATCTAACAATACTTCTTTTGAAACCTCCCAACTTTACAAAAAAAGGGGAGGGTTCATTTTTCTTATAAATTATTGTATAATATGCCAAAAATCATAAGGGATACTTATGCAACATATATTATTTACTTTTTTCTTTTTGTTTTTTCTTAATGGCTGTCAGGATAAAGAACAAAATGAACAGGTAGCACGTGATGCAAAAATTGTACAAGAAGTACGAAAAGAGCTTCTTGTTGAATTTGAAGCAAAAGAAAAAGCGTTAAAAAAAGCTTTAGAAGAAAAAGAAGAAGAGATATCTCAAAAAGCAAAAGCATCTCTCCTTGCTGAAGAAAAAGCCAAAACATCCCAAAATGAAACCAATACAAGTAAACTTTCCCAAATGGGTATCGTTGTGGATAATGGTGTGATTACTATTGATACCAATCAAACGAAAGACTATTTTAAAACACTAACCAATCGGATGAGTGATAAAATCAAAAAAATGAAAGAAGATTTTGAAAAAGGTATGCTTGATAGAAAAGACACTGGTGTTGAAATCAGTCAAGATCGCATTAATATTGATTTGAATAAAACAAAAGCGTTGATGGATGAGTGGAATACAAAAATAAAAATCTTTATAGAAGAGTTTGATACGCTTGCAAAAGAGATAGAAACCAATACTACAACAAAAGGAAACTAATGCAACAAATAGATATGAATTCAGATGAATTTCAAGCTGAAATGGAAAAAACTTCAAACTTTGTACAAAAAGTCTATAAACAATTTGGATGGGTGCCAAATCCCAATGATGAAGTGAATGAAGGTGTAACCATGGGGCTTGCAAGAAATAAGCTCATTTATGGTAAACGGTTTTGTCCATGTTTTATGGTTATAGGAGAAACAAAAGAGGAGCAAAAAGAAGCAGATAATCGAATTTGTCCTTGTACTCCGGCTATTGAAAAAGAGATACCTGAAGATGGTCTTTGTCACTGTGGTATCTTTTGTACCCCTGAGTATGCCGCTGCACAAACGCAACATGATGAAATAGAAGAAGTGGTTCATTCCCACTCAAAAGGTCTTACCAAAGAACAAGCAGAAACACTCCTTCAAGAAGAACAGTTAGATGGTGATGAATTAGAAGCACTCATAGAAGCAAAAAATTTAGGCATGATCCATTTTACATTGGTGGATACCAGAGAATATATGGAGTTTCAAATGGGCCATATAGTAGGAACAGACACACTTATGCCTACTTCAGAGTTTTATGCCAAAGTAGAAGAACTCGCAGATAAAAAGAAAGAACCTATTATACTTTATTGTCATTCTGGGAGTCGAAGTTATCAGGTACAGCACGCTATGAAAGGTATGGGTTTTGAACATGTCTGTAACTTACGTCCAGGGATTATTGGGTTTTCTGGAGAAATACAGAGAGGATAAGCTTTTTAATTTTCTATTGGTGCGTTAGTAAACGCACCTTACT
This sequence comes from Sulfurovum sp., assembly GCA_015661795.1. Classification (GTDB taxonomy): domain Bacteria; phylum Campylobacterota; class Campylobacteria; order Campylobacterales; family Sulfurovaceae; genus Sulfurovum. Next base: position 615 of record DQVJ01000164.1, on the reverse strand, counting down.
TCTGTCCTAAATAATACCTCCCTCTAAATTTAACACTATATTTTTTACTAAAATGCTTTTATAAAATAATTATAAAGGTTAAAAAATGAAAAAATATCGTAGTAAAAATAAAATACTTGGAAACATAAACTTATTCATACATATAATATTGAGGATGATATTTTTCAGTAAAGTTTTAAATAGAGGAGTGTGAGGAGTGGAAACTCCTCGTAAAGACAATCAACTAAAAGTCAATTATTTGGCAAGTGCTGCTTTAGAAGCATCCGCTACTTTTGTGAACGATTCAGGAGCATTCATTGCCATATCAGCAAGAATTTTTCTGTCAAGTTCGATATTTGCAAGCTTTAAACCATGCATAAATGTAGAGTAGTTCATACCGTTAAGTCTTGTAGCCGCATTAATACGTGTAATCCATAATCGTCTGAAATCTCTTTTCTTTTGTCTTCTATCTCTGTAAGCATATACTAATGAACGCTCAAGTTGTTCTTTGGCTTTTCTGAAGTGTTTTCTTCTACCACTGTAGAACCCTCTAGCTTGTTTTAATAGTCTTTTATGTCGTCTAGTTCTTACGACACCCGTTTTTACTCTCATGGTTATCCTTTACCTTATACTTGT
>DQVJ01000250.1 GCA_015661795.1 Sulfurovum sp. | reverse complement strand
GTTGTACAACTCTCATCATTTACTTCGATGGGGAAAGGGTTGTCTAAATCCACTTGACATTGTGAACAATCCTTAATCCCATGATGTGCTTCTACAGTGATGGTGTTGACACTACTACATTCGGGACATACGATTTTGAAAGTTTTCATGGTTAACCTTTGGATAATATGTGGAAGTATACACTTTTTTATTCATAGACATCTTTATGTATTTAGTCTGTGATAATCTTTGCCTTATGTAATCCAGTATACGTGTTGAATAATTCTTTATTTAGGTTTCCAATACGAGATATGAAAGAGAACTTAATCTAATACACAGTACCATTACTGTTAAAAAAGAATAAACTATGCACTGTCATATATGTAGTCGCCCTACATTATCATATAACCATGAGAAAACAAACATTACCTACTATCACTGTAAGTCTTGCGAATATATCTACAAGTCTTCAGAGTGCTACCAAGATTTTATGACACAGAAAAAACGGTATAACCTACATGAAAATCATGAAAATGATGTAGGTTACAAGGCATACTTTCAACGTTTTCTAGACTTCACATTGCCTTTGGTAGGTCAGCCTGTGAATGCTTTAGATTTTGGCTGTGGGCGTACTTCATTACTCTCAACACTGCTAAAAGAAGAGGGAATAGCTTGTGACTTTTATGACCCAATCTATCATCCTGACACACTTAATGATGACAAAAAATATGAACTTATCGTTTCTACTGAGGTTTTTGAACATTTGCATCAACCTAAAGATATCTTTGAAAATCTAGTATCTCGACTGTATAAGGGGGGATATTTGGCTATTCAAACACAGTTTCATTCTAATGATATGGAAAGGTTTAAAAAGTGGTATTATCATCAAGATCCAACACATGTGGTGTTTTTTACAGTACATACTTTTACAGTACTTGCAAAAATGTGTAACTGTAAAGTGCTAAGTGATAATGGAATAAATATGGTACTGCTTCAGAAACATAACTAAAACAGCGTGTACTCTTCTTTGATCTTGTTCAAAATAGTTTTATCGGCATTGTAGATGAATGCATAATTGAATTGTATCGTTTTAAGTAGTTCACGTAGTTCTTCTTCTGTCTCAAACCAATGTGGATGATCTATACCAGGCACTTTGGTCTTAGGTGGGGTAAATACCACAGACTTTACCCACATGTTACTTCTCATAACATACTCTCTTGCTTTGGTGATGTCGGAAGTATTATCAGTAAAAATAGCTACTCTATCACTATTTGAAGGTTTAGTACTGTTGAGTTTTGCATCTATAAAGACTGGTAAAAAATGTTTAGTGTATTTAACCCTATCCATAGTGTAGGGGAGTGCATGCACATTACAAAAGTGTACTGCACGAAGTAAATATTCTAAATGAAATGGAATAAGTTCTTTTTCTTGGTAGATAAATCCATCTACTTTGTATGTACTTCTAAAAAGTGTATCTGAAACGAGATATCCATCAACTTCTTTTTCAAGTTTTTGAACATCAGGTTTTATCATGCTCATAAGTTCTTTGTCTGTACCTACAAATAATGAGTCTTCAGAGTTGAGTATCTGTTCAAATGCTTTTCTCCAGTCATTGGCTATAAATGAAACGGTTCCTTTATGTTTCATAATCATTTTTAAAAACGTAAGTTCATGTACTGAAAGCAGATAGAACTGTGCTTCTTTTTTGATGATAACATATCGGATGAGCTTAAAGGCTGCCAGTTGGATGTCTGAGACTTTTATCCATGCTATCTCATCATCATTTTTGATGATATTCTCATCATCATACACTATGGCATAAGCACCATTGGCTAATGCTTGATCTATCTCTTCCTGATTCGAAGAGAAAAAAAGGTCACCATGATCTACTTTAGACTGGTACACCGTCGCAGAGTCAATGGCTTGTACTTTTGGTTCGTTTGTCAAAACCCCCTCAGTGAGGTTAATTATATCATCTATTTTCATATTAACTTATCGGTGTCCCCACTGTCTTTGGTTGCTCTGGACGTATCATACATAATCCATTTTCATCTTTGGCAGCTAACAGCATACCTTCACTTTTAAGCCCCATCAGTTTTGCGGGTTTAAGATTAGCCACCACACATACTTGTGTATTTAGCATATCTTCTGCAGAATACCACTCTTTAATGCCTGCAACCACTTGTCTAGGATTTTCTTCTCCAATATCAACTTGAAGGAGAAGAAGTTTTTTACTTTTTGGTACTTCTTCAGCTTTCACAACTGTACCTACCTTGAGTGAAGTTTGGAAAAACTGGTCGATACCGATGAGTGCAACTCCTTTTGTTTTTTCACTCTCTTTTGTTTCAGGTTTTTCACTTGCATTTGATTCTACTTTTTTATCTACAGGTTCTATCTGCTCAAGTAATGGTTTTTCAATACGTGGGAAAAGCGGGTCTATTTTTTCCAATACAAAGGTATTCAGAAGTGTAGTACTCTTGATCATGTTTTTCCAACTCTTGTTGTCTATACTAAAATGTAAAGCATTGGAAATCTTAGTACATATTTCTGGCATAACAGGATAGAGCATGACAGATACTTTGGCTAAAATGGCTGCTATAAGACCATTAAGTGCCATAGCTTCTTCTTCTTTACCTTCTTTCATCAGTGTCCAGGGTTGGTACCTGTCTATAGCTTTATTGGCAACAGTGAGTGGCTTCCAAAGTTCTTCTAAGTAACGGTGTATTTGCATCTCAAAGATGAAGGGCTCTAGCTTATCAAGAGAAGCATGTACTTCATCAAGTTCATTTTGGTAGTATGTTGTTACATATTCAGAATTCACCGTACCTTCAAAATATTTACCAGACATACCAATGAGTCTGTTTAGCAAATTCCCAAGGTCATTACCCAAATCAGAGTTGATACGGTCTATAAGTGCTTTTTGAGAAAAGTCACCATCTCCACCAAAAGGCACTTCACGTAACATAAAATATCGGAAATTGTCGAGTCCATAGGCATCCGCTATCTCTCTAGGATTCACAACATTTCCTTTGGATTTCGACATCTTTTCACCATCACGTGTCCACCAACCATGTGCAGCGATATGTTTAGGCAGAGGCAATCCAAGACTCATCAAAAATGCCGGCCAGTAGATAGCATGAAAACGTAAGATATCTTTTCCTATAAGTTGAACACGAGCAGGCCAGTAATCCATGTCTTTATCATCTGTACCGTATCCTAGTGCAGTCACATAATTCATCAATGCATCTAACCAGACATACATCACATGTTTAGGGTCATTCATCTCTTTTGGGAGTTTAACACCCCAGTCAAAACTTGTACGTGTGATGGAAAGATCTTGTAGCCCACCTTCTACAAAACGTATGACTTCATTTCTCTTACTTCTTGGCAAAATACAATCAGGATTATTTTCATACCAGTCAAGTAGAGGTTTTTCATACTTGGAAAGTTTAAAAAAGTAACTCTCTTCTTCTACGACTGTGGTACTTTTTCCACACTCTGGACAAAATTCATCATCTACCAGTTGTATTGCAGGGAAAAAAGTTTCACAAGATATACAATAGTGACCTTTATATGTATCTTTATAAATATCACCATTGTCATGCATGACGCAAAAGGCTTTTTGTACTCCTTTCATATGGTCAACATCGGTAGTTCTAATAAATTTGTCATATGATATGTCAAATTCATCCCAAAGATTTTTAAACGTTGCAGAGATTTCATCCGCATAGTTTTGTGTAGATTTACCTCGTGATTTTGCAGCCTCTTCTATTTTTTGTCCATGTTCATCTGTACCAGTAAGAAAATAGGTGTCAAGACCAGAGAGTCTAGAGTAGCGTGCAAGGGTATCAGCAATAATAGTGGTATAGGCATGACCAATATGGGCAATGTCATTAACATAATAGATAGGGGTGGTAATATAAGCTTTTTCGCAAGACATAAATGTTCCTTAAACAAATGAGTTTTTGGTTTTACTGTGAGAGTAAATGGTTAAAAATGTATTCTAGCCAAAAGATGCTGTATAGAGGGTTATCTTATATAGTATTACTTTATGAGGTAATACTTAGGTAATACTCCGAAGATATAGTTATAAAATATAGATATTCCACTTACATAAAGGATAAGAGATGGTAGCAACTTTAAATATAAATCACAATTCTGAGCATGGCACAAGAACAAATATATATAAAACAGCACTCACAGCACTTTATGATAAGAAAAAAATATGGAATCAATTAAATGAAGAGAGACGTTTACGTCAAAAAAAGAAAGAGATGGGAAGGAATAGATTTTTAAATAAAAAAATCTATTCTATTGACAATAAAAAATATTATAAAGTAATAGGCATGAGTAATGTTTATTACCTTCAAGTCAATAGTTTGAACTATATGGAAGCATCACAGTTTATAGTGCAATTATGTCAATATACGTTTAATGGTATGAAATCAAAAAAAGGTTTAATCAAAATAGATAAAGCAACAAATAAGATTTATATTTCTGAAGATACCTTACGTGTCTATTTTAAATCATGTGCACTAGAAAACTTAAGTTAAACTTTGTTAATATATTTTAATATGAGATAACGATGGAGAAAAAAAATGTCTAATCTTGATAACTATTTATTTGAAAGTAAAATGATAAATAGAAAAACATATATATTTGATGATATAAGCTATTATAAGGTAGTAGGTATGAATAGCCAATATTATATTAAAGTTTCTGATTTAGATAAAATAACTTTGCATCAAATGAGTATGACACTTTATGAATATACTGCATCCTCTTTGGTTAAAGTAAAAGCTTATGTCAAATCTTTAGACTATTCTGATATTTTATTCATTGCAGCACCAACGATATCAAGCCCCTTTAAAATGTACGACTTGGAGAAGAGAGATTAGCCTCTCTTCTAAAGCCATTCAACTTCATACTTTATAGTTCCCTCATTCATTATCATGTATTATCTTTATATAGTAAGATGTTCAGATAACACACTGTACACTGGAATCACAACAAAATTAGAACGTCGTATAGAAGAACATAACCATTCTGCAAAAGGTGCAAAGTATACACGTACCAGAAGACCTGTAGTCCTGGTTTATAGTGAAGAATACCTAGATAGAAGCAAAGCATCAAAAAGAGAATATGAAATAAAAAAAAATATGACTAGAGCTATGAAAATAGCTCTGATAGAAGGATATTCTTAAAATTCAAATCCACCACCTTTCCCTTTACTCATACTGTCATATACAGCCTTGATATATGCATCACGAATTTCACAATCTAAAAGTTTATCGCATTTCATACATGAAGTTACCTGTTTTTCTGTTTGGCATGACTCTAGTTCATCTTTTTTTTGAACCAAAATAATTTGCCATTCATCAAGAATTGTTTCAGACATTATTGCTTGATACCATAAGCATTTTTCATCGCATTTATCTCATAATTTGATCCAAAAAAACAAGGACTTGTGTCATGTGGATGTTCAGGGATAAGTTCAGTAAGTCTTACACCCTTATCATTAACTCCTTGTCCTCCAGCCTGTTCAAAAATAAATGCAAAAGGTATTACTTCAAAGAGTTGTCTTAATTTCCCGTGAGGCTTATCAGAAGTACCTGGGTAAGAAAAAATGCCTCCACCTTTAAGAAGGATTTGATGAAGGTCGGGCACCATACCACCTGAATAACGTAATCTGTATCCTTCTTTAAAAAGATCATCAATAAAACTTTTGTGATAATCAGACCAATTTTGCTGTGTTCCGCCTGGAGCATTCAGTTTCCCTCTTTCATCCAGTGTGATATCAGAAATCAAGTTAAAAAGGTCTTCTTGCAAGCGGTAATGTTGAGGCTTCTTCCCTTTTGTGGCAATTACCAATTCAACACGAGGTCCATAAACAACATAGGCTGATGCAAGCATATTTTCAGCTATGAGTTCACCTTCATAGATGCCAAATATAGACCCTACAGAGAGATTAACATCCGCAAGACTAGAACCATCTAAAGGATCATAACAGACCGTATATTTACCATCCTCATGCAATTTAAGAACACCTTCTTTTTCTTCACTTACCAAGGCTTTTACAATAGTAACATCTTTAAATGCCTCTTCAATGATATAATCACTTTTTACATCTAATTTTAGTTGGTCTTCACCAGATGAGTTTGAACTGTCACTGTAACCCAAATCTTCAGTCTTGATGGCATCGTCTATTTTAATAGCTACTTTTTTGATCGTGTCAAATATGGTTTGCATATAAATTTTCCTTTGTTATATTGTTTTTGCATGAACATTAATCCAATCAATAATCTTAGCAGTATCATTCAAATCAAGAATATCAATATGCTTTGGTATTGTATAGTCATTGATATTAACTGTATCGTCAATGGCTATAGCTTCGCTGTATTCAAAATAGCTTTCATCTATTTTATTTCTAAAAATAGCTATACGAGGTAAGGGCAATGTTTTGAGGCCTTCAACAAGTAAAATATCAAAATCATCTATCATCATAATGATATCATCCAAGGTTTTTTCTCTTTGTGAGAAGTAGGTCGTTCGTGTAGGTGATGTGACTACTACTTCTGCACCAGTTTGTGAAAATTTATAACTGTCCTTACCCTCAACATCAAAGTTAGCTTTGTCCTTAGGGTCGTTTTTAATGATAGCAACTTTTTGATTTTCTATCAATATTTTAGCAATTTTTTCAACCAAAGAAGTTTTCCCACTACCCGAAGGACCTGTAAATGCTACAGAAACTCTTTTTTTCACGAACAGCCTTTATTTATATTGAAGATATTATACTTAAATGTTTATTGAATATATGTTAAAATCCTTTTTAACATAAGGAGAACATTATGCTAAAGGTAGGGCTGACAGTTATTATAATGTTTCTCATAATGGGGTGTAGTTCTAAGGAAGAACAAGCTCTCAAAGAGTACCACTCACAAAATAAAATATATAATAAAAAACTTCAAAAAACTGAAAAAATACAACTCTACTCTGCTGATGAAAAAGTAACAAAAGTACTTGTAACAGCAACATATCTGAATAAACAAAAAGTGAAAAAACAACAAAAAGAAGATGAAATTTTTATACTAGGTGTTTATATAGAGAAGAGTGAGTTTGAAGATTTTGATACGGAAGCATTTTCTTTAACACTCGATGGGAAAAAATATAAAAGTATCACACCATTAGAAACAGATAGTCCCTATCTTAAAAATATTTCTTTCCTTACTCCATGGAGTCAATTTTATTTGGTTCATTTTCCTTATACCGCTAAAAAAAGTTTTGATCTTATATTTAACAGTGCATTTTACGGAGAAGGAAAATTACATTTTGCAAAAGTTGCAAAATATGTATTGAAGAAAAAACCTTTTTAAAACTATTTTCTAAACTTATCTGTTTTAGAAGGTGTTGCCAATGTTTTGAGAAGGGGAAATAAACGTGTCGTTACACCAAGTTTATTGAGGTAGATAACATAATTAGCCAATACTTTTTTGCCATATTCCCTTGCTTCAACATTTTTCATGGTTTCCATACTCATATAGGGTTCATAGGCACCTTTTCTAAAGTGGTAACGATTGGTAATATGTCTTTTTGTAAACCCGATACCTGCATTGTATGCATAAGCGATAAACAAAGGATGATGCAGGTATTTAGTTAGGTAATCAAGATGATAATCTGCATATTCAATAGCTTTATAAGGGTTAAACATCTCGTCTAAATCCATCTTCTGACCTTTTTCTTTTGCAATATGCTTAATCAAAAATGGCATAAATTGCATCATACCCAAAGCAAAAGATCTAGAGACAGAAGCTGGAACAAATCGACTTTCTTGACGGGCGATAGCATAAATAAGTGCTTGACGTTGCGGGCTCATATGCTTCATGGCATCTCTGTAAGGCATAGGAAAATATGCTTTCGTATGATTACATGCCTTAGCTTTTAGGTATGTATATACACCTATACATTCCTGTGATGCATAATCATCTGCCATATCATCTATTTTGGCATTGGATGAACGTTTCATCTTTTCTTTTACCTTCGCCCAGTCTATGGGGTCTTGAATATCATATCCGTAGGTAGTTTGTTTTCTTATTTGCTGCGTAATAGTTGGAGGATACTTACCTTTAATAGTATCAGCAGCCATTAAAGTATAAATATTGGGGTGGTAGCTCTCTTGTAGTTTTTTTAAATAGTCAATATTTTTTGTACTAAGATATAGCCAAAATAGAGCCTTGTCTTTTTGATACCTTTTGATATAGTTCTTACGTGCTGAATCAAAGTAGCCTGCAGCAACTTTTGGCTTATTCTGTTTCATCAGTGCAAGCCCATGTTTAAAATGTTTATTGGCTTTACTTCTTCGTTTCCATATATGATCAGGTGTAGTATCTCGTTTATATTTAAGCTTTGGAGCATTAAATCCTGTTCTGGCTTTATAGGCAGTGCGTAGTTTTTTGTTAAGATGACTCGTTTCTTTAATAATATTTCTAGCTTCTACCTGCGTGGTAGTCTTTTGTGACAAGAAGCGCCATATATAATAATCTTTTTCGACGCTCTTAGGCATATTATGCACTTCCCAATACGTAAATGTCTTAGCCTCTAAAATAGAGACTTGCAGAGCAAATAAAAATATAATAATCAGACGAAATTTCATGGAAGTATAACTATCCAACAAGAATATTTCTAATAAGAATATCAATAAACTGTAAACCAAATATAATGACTAATGGTGACAAGTCTATACCTGAAAAAACAACAAAAGGCAGTTTTTTTCTTACAAAAGAAAAGGCGGGTTCTGTCAGACGATAAAGTATCTGTACTACAGGGTTATGTGGATCAGGACGCACAAAGCTTAAAAATGATGCAATAATAATAATCCATATATAGAGAGTTCCTATACTTCTAATAAGTCCGTAAAGTTCAATAATCATGACGCTACCTCCAGTAAATAAGATTTGATAAGTGGATAAATTTCACTAAGTTCAGGACCATGTTCTGCCCCTGTGAGTAAAAGTCTCAATGGTTTTACAAGATTATCACCATCTAGTCCTGATGCTTGCATAAGATAGTTTTGAAACGTATTAAAATCATTTATCATAGGGGCATCCATAATGATTTTTTGCAAAAGCTTCATCTGTTCTTTCCACTCTCCATCAAAAACTTTAGGTGCAAAGATGGGACGGATTTTCAATGCAAGTTCATTAATAGTACTAACTTCTTCCAAATAGAGTTTGACTAATTTTCCTACATCTGCATCAGCAAAACCGAATAATGATGATATTTGTTTGTCATCCATGCGTTTGAGATGTTCTCTATTCATGTACCGAAGTTTTTCTACATCAAATTCTACAGCTAATTTTGGGATATTTTCCAACTCAAACCATTCAATAGCTTCAGGCAGTGTAAAAATTTCTTTAGGTGCCTTGGGATTTGTCAGTACTATGAGGTAGTTGATAATAGCATCTGGCATAAATCCTTTTGCAAACAGCCATTTGACTGTAGAGGTATCATCATCTTCAGTATTCAAAAGCATAGGTAAATGAGCATAGTTTGTCTCTGCTTCATACCCGAGTTGAGTTCTAATATGTAACTGCTTGGCTGTATTTAAACACTGAACTTCACCTTGAAAGATGAAGTCTACACCGCTTATCATGTCATCACATGCAGAAGCAAAGTTGTAGGTTGGAATACCGTCACTACCCAGTATGACAAAAGAGTCTACTTCATCAGAGGTGCTTGTAACATCTCCTCTTATGAGGTCATGATAGACTATGTTTTCATTCGGTTTTTTTATACGGATAACAAAAGGTGTACCACTCTCTTTTAACTTTGCATGCTCCGATTTATCTACATCAAAACATTGGCCAGAGTAAATATGATCTGATTCAGATTTTTCTGTTGTACAGGTACACACAAAAGCTTTTCCTTCTTCAAGTAAACGAATGGCCAGTGTCTGATGCATATGCAGGTGTTCACTTTGATGAAAAACACTCTCATGTCTCAGAGCAAATTTTTCTAAAATCTGCATGATTTCAGTATCTTTACCTTCTATATTACGTTCTTTATCTGTATCTTCAATGCGTATAATGAAGTTTTCTTTACGTTGCTGAGCAATAATGTGATTAAGAATAGCAACACGTAGGGTATCTATGTGCATGTCTCCAGTTGGAGAAGTGGCAAATCTTAGCATGTATATAGCTCCAGAAGGTCTTAAAATATATGATTGATATTATAGGGTTTTTTACTGAAAAGTAAGCCTTTAAAACAAGAAAATCATGTAAGTTCAAATCACTAAAAAGTTAGCTATGCTTCATTAAATTAAAAGTATTGAAGGCTATTTCATGTACCATCACCGTCTCACAGTTTCATACAAAGGTACAGACTACTACGGCTGGCAAGACATTGGTGAAGGCAAAGACAAGCCTACACTACAAGCAAACATTCAAACAGTACTAGAAAAGATAGCCAAGTCCACAGACTGTACCATAGCCACTGCCAGCAGAACAGACGCAGGTGTACATGCACAAGGACAAGTCATAAAGGTCAGCATACCTCTAGCTATAGACTCTAAAAAACTCCTACTGGGCATGAACTCCCTATTAGCAGATGACATACGTGTCTTACACTGCCACCCCTACACAAAAGCCTTCAACCCAAACAAAGACAGCATAAGCAAAGAGTACCACTACTCCTTCTGTACCGATCCCATACACAACCCACTACTCAACGACTCTATGGCACACATCACTTCACAAAAACCACTTGACATCATACGCATGAAAGAAGCTTGCCAACTCTTCATAGGAGAACACGACTTCTATAGCTTTGCAAAACGAGATACTACTATGCACTCCACATTACGGACTGTTATAAGTTGTGAACTCATACAACATACTTCATCGCTTGCTACTACCCTTTACAGTATCAACATAGTAGGAGAAGGGTTTTTAAGATACATGGTTCGGTATATGGTAGGGGCATTGTTTGCATTGGGTAAGGGTGAGATTGAGCTATGTGACATTGTTGATGCATTGGCACATCATAAAGGGGAGAAGCTTAGTGCCAAAGCTAAGGCTAGAGGGTTATGTTTGATTGAAGTTAGTTATTGACCAATCTACATTTCTAGCTAATCTTTCCTATGTCTCTTCCCATTAAACTTCACCACAAATGACAACCGTACCTTCTC
>DQVJ01000029.1 GCA_015661795.1 Sulfurovum sp. | reverse complement strand
TTCGCCCAATTCACAAGAATAAGCATACCATTCAACACCATAAGCGTAGTAACAGGATGGACAATCTACGAACTAACATGGATACTACCACACACATGAAAAACAAACTATGAGACAACCCTTTTCTACAACCAAAACTATGTGAGCAAAACATGGGTTACAGAAATCGGGACTACTAATAGTAGAGCTAAATTACACTTAAGTGACTTGTACCAATTTTAAGTTAATATTAAAAATCCACCCACTGTTGATAGCCACATTACATATACAAGGTAAATTGTCTGCAAAGCGGACTTGCAGAATGTTGTTTGTGTCTGTCTGGAGGATTACTAAGGTTAGATATAAAACGATAGTGATTCACTATCAATTTACCCCTACCTAGAAAGTTTTAGAAAATATAACTAGCACACCTGAAATTGGACAACTCATAGTGTTTTTAGCGAGTGAACTTGTTAAAAAGTACCTCCACATAATGTTTTGCAAGGTTAATTGCATTAAGTTTTTCCGATATTATTATAGCATTGCTTCTTATATTTTCATATAATTGTTTATTAGAGACAAGTGTTAGAATCGCCTTACATAGCTTGTGAATGTCTTCAACAGCATAGACATTGTACTTGTTCTTTAAACCAGTAAGACTATTTAGGGCATTAGTAGTTGTTATAGTTGGTACACCGAGTTTTAATGCTTCCACAAGTTTTATTGGGATGCCATGTCCATGGTGAGGAGCTATACAAGCGTATGCTTTTTCTAACAAACTTCTAACTTCACCTCTGCTTAAAAGTCCAGTAACAACAATTGTATTATCCTTGGCTAAGCCATATCTTTGTATAAGCTTTAAAGCATAAGGAGAAATACTTCCACCAATAACAAGTTTATAACCGTATTTGGCAAGGTATCTCTTGATATTAGACCAGCATGTTAGTAAGTATTTGAGGAATAAAATATTAGGTTTATGAGGTGATGCTATATATGCGAAATATCTGTTTTCTTCTAAACCATATAGCTCTGCTAACCTATCAAAGGGCACACTATCCCCAAGTAAAAGTATGGGTGGCAGGTGGATTGCGTTAACACCATACATAGCCTCTAATAGACGTTTATCTTCATACGATAATGTAATGACCTTGTTAACATTCTTAACTATGCGCTTCTCAAATGCACTAATTAATTCGTAAGCTTTTTTCTTAAAAATATGTGTGAGAGACTTCACATAGAGTGATTCAATATTATGCATACGTACAACTAGTGGGACACTAAAAACTCTTGAAAGGTTCATGGAAAGTAAGCTAGGATATAAGGACTCAGACACAATCACATCGGGCTCGCCAAGATATTCCTCGATGTACTTGGCAACATTGGCTACGACGTTATCTTCACTATAAGCTTTTGAGAGCAATAATAGATGATAGAATAGCAGCTCGTCTCCACACAATCTAAGTAGTATACGCATAGGCATTAGTTTTAAAAATACGTTCCTGGTTTCAAAAAGCTCTAAATAGAGCAAGCTATTAACATGTACTTTCCTGGCTCTCACACGAGGGGTTATAGCTACTATGAGGACGTCATGGCCAATCCCTGCAACAGAGATATAGGTATCAATTATAGCTCGTGAATAGCCTGTCACCACAGGATATAAAGGCCTATGTGTTAGTACGGCAATTTTCAATTTAGCAACCCCTACTACATGAAATACATATTGAACCTCTAAATTCCCTTATTACGTGAAACAAGTTTAGCAACACTCTATTAGAACAAGGCATAATATATTCCATTATGAAACTTACTGTTAAATAGCTTTAGTAACTCCCTTACTCTCTACATATGTTAACCTTACATCTATTTTGCCTTATTTGCACTGCGATATATAGTTCATTTTTAATAGCAGGATAAATATTGGTGGATAAATATTATAGTTTAAATACTATAATTTTTGGCTTACATCTGCAGCAGACTTTACGGCCATACAGGAGGCAGGCTAGAGCTACTCACAAGCCCACTTTATCTAATCACCACTTCTTCAAATAATGATGTTGAGAGTAAAAGCCCGCAAAGCTAGAAGCATTAATAAGTTAATTAAATAGTTGCCAATGTTAACAATGTTAAAATTCCACCATTATCCACTGCTAATTTTTCAAACCATAGAAATACTTAAGATGGAAATTGCTAGGAAAAGAACACTAATACTATAAATATTTGATAATTGGCATAAACTTGCTGGTGCTTCTCAACTACTATTATCCTTAATAAAAGGAAAGCACTCCATCAGTTTCTTAGCAGCACCATTTTTAAAGGTACCCTTAGTTAAAGCTGGCTTACATTTTCTAGTTTGGAAATTATTGGGAGGTTCCTTGATAGACGTAAACAAGATTTCATGTTGGTCGGCAAAAATGCCAATTTACAATATTCATTACAATTATATAGGTAACTTTAACTTTGTTGTGTCAGAATACTTACTTAGAGCTAACATCCATGACTTTATTTAGTTAATAACATGTATTGGTTCTCATAGTTTTTTAGTAATCCTTACGAGACAGCTATGGGATAGTTATAACGTTCTTTTATCCTTTTTTGTTGACCCTATTAATGGCTTACTGTCCATGTAAGAATCGATAGACGAATTCAAGTGAGATAATAAAGATTGTTATGGTCTTTAACCCGTTAAGGGTAAACATGCCGTTGACGTAAGAATACTCTAACTTATTTCTTGATTACAAGTTTTAGGCTTGAATATCTGTGAAGTCGAATATGCGCCAGTGGGTATTGTAGCTCAACTTAAGAGTGTAAGGGGAAGGAGAACACTAAGGTTCTAAGCTCTAGACCCTATGTCAAACTAATTTTATAGATAATATTA
>DQVJ01000213.1 GCA_015661795.1 Sulfurovum sp. | reverse complement strand
GTCCAAAGTACAAATTTATATTTTTTATAAAGTGTTTCTAACTTAAAGACACTTTCTAAAACTTTTTCATCGCCACTTAATTCTTTTTTTATTTCTCTTCCTGCATCTGTTAGATTCACAGTATTCTCCTGATCAAATTCATTAAAATATATTATACCTTTTGGAGTTAAAACTTAGCTACAGTTCAACAACTGTTATCCCCAGATTTCCAGGCATTCTATAGTACTTTCCAATTTTAGGATGATTTTTCAAATATTCCCCAACAAGTTTTGACAATACACCTCCTCCGGTACCATGTATAATCTGTACTTCATGCAGCCCATTGACCAGTGCATCTGAAAGAAATTTATCTACAGTATCTATAGCTTCATCTGCATACATACCTAAGAGTTTGACGGAGATAGATGCACTTGATTTCTCTATATTCACATTTGCTTTAGGATTACGTGGTTTAGGTTTTACTTTCATCTGTGATGTATCACCACGACGCTTAAGCTGTGAAAGAGGCACACGCATTTTCAGTCCATCCACAATGATAGTAGCATCTTTTCCACGCAAAGAGAGTAGTTCACCTTTATGTGAACGATATTTTACTTTATCCCCTTCTTTAAGTACTACTTCATCGACTTTTTGAATCTCTTTTTGCTTAAAATCTTTACGCTGATGAGCGACATTTAAAAGACGTCTCCCTTCTGTAGATTCTTTTGCTTTAAGTGCTTCACGTGCTTTTTTTGTCGCTGCATTATAACGATTCTCAAGTGTGGCAATGGCTTTTCTATGACTCTCTTGGAGTTTTAATTCATCCTCATCAAGTTTAAATCTTTTTTGCTCTACTGCTTTCAACTCTTCATCAATTTTTGCTATTTTCATACGCATTTCACGTTCTAAAGATGTTGACTTTTCAATGAGTTCATTCAAGTTATCTTTGTCTTCACCATATACCTCTTTGGCTTTTTTGACAATGTTGACAGGCACACCATAACGCTCGGCCGTCTCAAAAGCATAACTTTTTCCAATACTGCCTTGCAAAAAAGTATAGGTCGGTAGACGTCGTTCTTCATCATACAGTGCTGCGATGAGTTCCACCTCGTCATCTGATGCCATTAATGAAGCCAAACGTTTATGATGCGTAGTAACAATAAAGAATATACCTTTTTGACGTAATTCATCCAGCATCACCCTAAACAAAGAAGCTGCCTCATCTGAATCCGTTCCCAATTCTATTTCATCTACTCCCACAATCGCATCTGATTTGGAAAAAAGTTTTGCAAACTCCTGCATACGTCCTGCAAATGTAGAAATATCATTTTTTACAGACTGCGGATCATCAATCACCGCTTCAATACTTTTATAGTGTCCCACCTCTGTCTTAGATGCATCACATTTAAACGGGAGTAAATGCTTAGACATATACACAGCACTGAGCATAGACTTCAAGAGCATCGTCTTACCACCAGCATTTACCCCAGTAATCAACATTATCTGTTTGTTAAAATCCATAGTAACTGGTACTGGTTTATCTATAGCAGGATGAGCAAAGTCCTGTAACTTGATACGTTTTTGTTTACTGGGTAAAATAAACTCATACTCTTTTGCCCTTGCAAAAACCACACGTGCCTGATAGTGATCAAACCTGTCATATTCTTTATTAATAAAAGATAAAAATCGTTCCCATGTAAAAAAAGTAGCTGATATCTGCTTACAGTAACGGTAAATTATCTCTTCTCTATGAGAAAGTAAAACTGACTCTTTCTCTTTAAGGTGAGAAATAGTTTGGGGAATAATATAAAAAAAACCAGAAGCACTTCTGGCGACTACCGTGGCTTTAATAACATTATTAAAGCCACCTCTGACCAACAATGTTTCTTCCCCACCATTAAAATGTACTTGGGTATCTACAAGATAGTCTCTAAGTCCTGAAGAATGTGCCAACTTATAGAGCGTTTCTTTAATGTCTATTTTATTCTGTTTAATCATACGTTCAAGTTTATAAAGTTCGGAATCATGCTCTGGGTTGATATGTCCTTCATCTGTAAAATACCCTATAATCTCAACTATTTCTTCAGGTATCTCAATCCCTCTTATCCATGAGATGAGAGGTTCTGTAAAGCCTACTGTATTCAATGTGTTAAAGTATGACATCATTTGGATGAACATATATATTTCATCCAATGAAAGTATCGCCTGTTTTTTGATACGAGCCAATTCATGATCCAAGTTCGGTACAGATGGTGGGGGTGGAAACTGTATTTTGGAAAGTGCTTGAATGTAACGGTAGTGCTGATTGATATCGCCTGTCATAGTTATTGGTTTTTCTCTTGCCATGCATTGTTTAAACTGTAAAATATAACCATCCAAATCCAGTTTTTGCATAATAGATTTTTCATTTATATTTTCTGTAGACAATGCTTTTCCTCTAGCTATATTTGATGAGATTATACTATAATACTCTCAACATAAGGAAGCATATGAAATATCTTATGAGTGTTCTATTGATTCTCTTTGTCATTTTTACATTGCAACAAAAAAGTACAGGAAAAATAATGTTCACACCTCAAGATACTATCTTAGCCTTTGGAGACAGTATTACATATGGCTATGGTGTAGACACATCACAAAGCTATCCTGCTGTACTTGCATCACTACTCAATCATAAAGTCATCAATGCAGGTGTCAACGGTGACACTTCAAAAGATGGTCTTTTACGGCTACCTCATCTACTTGAAGATACGTCTATAAAATTGATATTGCTTTGCTTTGGAGGAAATGATATACTCCAACAACACTCTTTATCTTCCTTAAAAGAGAATCTTACAACAATGATACAGATGGCAAAAAAACAAAATATCTATATTATACTCATAGCTGTACCAAATCTTAGTGTATTTGGACTCTCACCATTAGAGTTATATCAAGATATCGCAAGAGAAGAGAATATACCACTTCTCAATGATACACTCACAGATATCTTATCAAATCCTCACTATAAAATTGACCAAATACACCCAAATGCATCAGGATATAAAATCATGGGTGAATCAATATATAACAAAATAAAAGAAATGACATTCTAATCAAAACTTCTAAAAATCATATCCAATACGCACAATAGATTTTGTATCTGTTTTTGTAAATCCAATAGGTGGTATATTATCATACCGAACCTCTCCCTCAATAGTAACACTTAGGTTCTCAGCAACAGAAAAGTTAAACCCTGTCACAGTAAGTATCTCATAATCATCAAAATCATCAAAATTTTCCAATGCACCAATCTTCATATAAAATGCACTTATTTCATTTAAATGGTAATGATATTCTATATACTGAGTCAGTGCTACAAATGTATGTTCTGGCTGATTATTTGTATATTGTTCAATATTATATGCCACACCCAATTTCATTTTGAGTGAATGTTGTTCTTGCTTAAAAACTTCTTTACCTACACCAGCACCAAATACAAATTTATTATCAAAATTTCTAAATGTGTTACGTAACCAATAAAAAGATGTATAGCCTAACCAGCCATCGATGATGTGCTGTTCTAGACTAAGCTTTGCTGTATACTCTTCATTATCTGTCACACCATTGTTTTGTGTGAGATATGCACTTGCTTCAAATGCTGTTTTAAGTGCTTCATTATTATACCCCGACGTAGAAAACCCCAATGTATATTTACCATTAAGATTTAAGGTTTCTGTATTCCCTGTAGTATTTGCAAATCCTAAGTTAATACTCTGCTTTAAATCCTTTGTGGCTTCTATGGTTGACTTTGAAGCATATTTTGCTTCAACATCACTTAATTTGATATCATCAGCCAACATACACGAAGTTATCGTTGCTGCAATAATCACTAGCTTTTTCATTTCTTCCCTCCCCTTTGATATATTATGATTCCCCTCGTATCTGATACGTGATGTCTCCTGCTCCAAAAGCTGTAATGAGCCCGTCACCGTATTCTTGTATAACATGTCCATCTTTTAACACTTTGACAATACCATCTTCTTTCGTGATACTATCTGCCATAATAAGCTTATAGCGTGAAAATGCACCTTTTAAATCAATATCTACCTCTATCTCTCCAGCTGCCCAAATAGGTAAAATAACCAATTCATCTACCCCTTCAAAACACTCTACAAACCCTTGTAAGTTATCCATGGTTCTTGAGTATTTGTGCGGTTGCCAAATCACACTGAGCTTTGTAAATGTTCGTAGGCTTTTATAAGCCTGTAGTGACTGCATCGTTACTTTAATCTCTGTAGGATGGTGTCCATAATCATCAATAACCACACATTGCTCTTGATTTTGTACAATATCAAAACGCTTTTTAATACCTTTATAATGTAAAAGATTGTTTCTAATATCCTCTATCTCTTCTCCCAATTCTAACGCTGCCAATATTGCCAATGCTGCATCAAGTGCAATGTGATTTCCAAAACCAAAAACCTCAAACACACCTAGGTCCAACAGTGCAAATTTTGTATGCGGTTCTCCATCCACCAAAACAAATTCAATATTTTTTATATCTTTACTTGGATACAGTTTTATACTTTCGAGTTCAAGAGAAGCAAGAAATGTATCTTCTGCATTAATCACACGTATTCTAGCAAGTTTTATAAAGTTTCTATAGGCACTGTAAAAACGTTCTTCATCATATTCATAATATTCCATATGTTCAGGTTCAACATTGGTCACAATAGCAAGATAAGGGTTAGAATTTAAAAAACTCTCATCACTTTCGTCTGCTTCAAACACTACTTTATCGTTAGGGAAATGTCGGACATTTGATCCAAACTCTTTACTAATCGCCCCTATCAATGCATTGGAATCAGGGATAATGGAAGAGAGCATCGCAGAGGTCGTACTCTTTCCATGTGCCCCTCCCACTGCATAAACCTCTTTGTCTCCCAATATAGACTTTAAAGATTCTTTACGGGATAACAGTTCTATACCCAGTTCTTTTGCCCTTTGATATTCAGGATTATTAGGACGTACTGCTGCAGAGTAAATAATCTTATCTACGCCCTCAACCGCATCTGCATGATGAGGAATGGTAATTTTAGCATCAAAATTGGTTGCTAGGTCATTGGTAATTTCTGTTTGTTTAATGTCTGAACCTGAGATTTTATGTCCATCATTATGTAAAAATTTTGCCAAGGCTGAAAGCCCTATACCCCCAATACCTATAAAGTGTATTTTACGAGTCGTCATTTAGTGACTCCCTTGCACTGAATTTTAATTTTTGTTTTCATGAAGACTCCTGTGACTGTGCAAAAATATGTATCTCTTCCCTGGCTTCTTCTACCTCTTTTTTAAACATATCAAACATTTCAGTAACAGAGTGGGTAAAAGTTTGTACAAAAAATGCCAAAGGATCATTTTCATCTACTTTACTGACATCCACAATAGTATCTATAAATTCATCAAAACTTTTACCTGCTATGACAACTGCTGCATGTAACAACATCGCATCCTTCAATGCATATTTATCCATACTGTGACTCAATATAAGAAAAATCTCTTTAGCACCCTTTTGATCATTTTCACTATAACGCTGCATACCGTGCTCATATATTGCTCTTGCTGCTGCCTTGTCTTCTTCATCTTGCATCTTAAATGTTTGTCTATTGGTAAGTTTTTCTGCTAGCCTGTCAAATGCATTATTGACGATGAATGTAAAAATCTCATTGATTTCCTCTTCGGGTGCTTCTATGATAAGCTGTGCATCAAGTAACTGATATCCTTTTGAGATACTCTGCTCCTTTTTACACTCCTCTTCCAATCGCTTAATATTGGCTAAGAATTCTTCATCTTTTTTCAATTCTTCTACATGTATTTCTGGTGTTTGCATTACTGATTCTCCAAACATAATTTAATTCTTGTCAACGCTTCTTTTGTCAACGCTTCTTCATACACAAGGGCAAGTCTCACATACCCTTTACCTTGACCATTACGTCCCAAAAATGATCCGGGAATCACTTTTAGATTATACTCTTTGTAAAGCTTCGTAGCAAATGCTATCTCATCATCTACTTTTAGCCAAATATAAAAAGTGGCTTCTGGTGACTCTACACCCAAGATGTCTTTGGCAACAGCAAAATTCTTTTTATATTTTTCTCTAAATATAATTACATGCTTCTGATCTGCCCATGCCACTGCAGCTGCATGTTGAAGAGGTAGAGGTGAAGCACAACCAACATATGTTCTATATACCATATACTGACTCAGTATGTCAGCATCTCCTGCAATGAAACCTGAACGAAGCCCAGGGGCACTTGAACGTTTTGAAACAGAATTGATGACTAAGATATTTTTAAATGCTTCATTTCCCACTTCTATACTTGCATTTAACAGTGAAGGCAAAGGTTTATCTAGATACAAATCTGCATAACACTCATCATTGAGTAAGACAAAGTCATATTTCAATGCAAGCTCTACCCATTTTTTCAATGCATCCATCTGCATAACGGAGCTTGTAGGATTATTGGGAGAGTTGAGTATCACAAAGTCCGCTTTGGCTAACGACAGTTCATCAATTTCAGGCTGAAAATGATTAGAGGCAGTAAGATTTAAGTAAATAACCTCCGCCCTACATGCTTTTGCTGCCCCTTCATAAATCTGGTAAAAAGGATTTGGAAAGACCATCACAGGGTTGTCAACATCATGTAGTAAAAACTGTGGAAAGTTAAAAAGTACCTCACGTGTCCCAAAGGTGGGGATAATCTGTGTGTTATCTAATGCAAGACCAAAACGTTCTGTATTGTACTTTAGCATCGCATCACGTAAGATATTTTCACCTATGGTTTTAGGGTATTTGTTTAACAATGTTGCATGTTTATTTAATGCATCAAGTATGAACTTCGGTGTTGCAAACTGCGGTTCCCCTATAGTTAAAGATAGAGATGTGTAATCACTATTTGGTGTGATATTTTGCAGTAAAGTATTGAGTTTTTCAAAGGGGTAGGTTTCAAAGTGCATTGTTGCCCTAATTTTTTAAGGATTATAGCGTACTTGAAGTTAAGTTTTAAACTATCTTTACCGTATATAAGCATCATATAACATACGATTTAAATCAGGAATGATTTCTGGTTGATTTTCTAACCACTTTTTACATGCTATTCTTCCTGTGAACATATAATTTCTTCCTTTTTCTGATGTATTTAAATCTTTACACATTTCATATAAATCACTTGCTTTCCCTATATCTTCATCTGTAAAAGTTGTTGATAAGTATACTTTAAAGAGTTTTTTTGCATCTAAGCTATCTATATTTTTATATGCTATGAGATAATCCATAGCACCCAAAAAATAACCAAAAATCATAGGATAACAATTTGTGCACTTAAACAAATCATTAATCCTAGACATAGACATCTTTAATGATGCATCTGTAAAATGCTCGAGTAAAGCATAAATTTCATCTTCAATGATATGTTTTTGTTTTCTTATTTTAAATAAAACCATTATATACTCCTGAAAGACTAAGTTTCAATTTAAGTATATAAAAATATGATGGCTGAGATAAGAGCATATTTAAGAAAATAAATATGTAAAAATGACCAGCTATAGAGAAAACATATATTACATTTTGACGATAAAAGCACCTTTATTTATGTGTTTACGTACTTGTTTTAAAACCCTTCTTGCATCTTTTTCTTGACTGTAAGCACCTATATATACTTTATAATTTTGTGAATATCGTACTTTATAGGGTAATCCAAGGTGTTCTATTTTCTGTAAATATGTTTTACTTGGTTTTAATGTAAACATGCCAGTTTGGACATAATATCTTTCATTTGAGATTTTTTCAGGTGAAGTGGTTTCCATTTCCCATAAGGTAGAATGAGTGTTACGTGCCTGTGTTGACTGTATTTTCGTTGTACTTTTATATCTTACAATCCATTTCATAATATTATTTTGAAGTTTTGCAGCTTTCCATCTACCTTTGTTTGTCTGTACCAATATAACAGTTGTATAAAGTCTGCCTTGTTTACTTTTGACATATCCCCCTATATTTTTAACACGTTTCAATGTCCCAGTTTTCATCCACGCTCTATTTTTTACAATGGTTCCTCTAAAACGCTTTTTTATGGTTCCATCAGTGCCAGCTATAGAAAGTGTATTCATCCATCTTTGTCCATACCGAATGTAAGCATTATCATAGACATCTGCCAAAATCTTTGCAGATAATTTTGCAGAACGTGACAGTCCACTACCATTATCTACTTTAAGGACTCCCTGACTTAAAGCCCCATAATTTTTCAATATTTTGACAATCGCTTTTCTACCTTTATTGACTGTTGTAGGGGCACCATATACTTTTGCACCTAAAAGCAGTAAAAGATGTCTTGCATAAAGGTTATTGCTTTTTTTAGCCGTTTTAGACACTATAGTTTCTAAAGGTTTTGAATAATAGGTAAAGAGTTCTTTTGCCCTGTGCTGTGGTATTTTTCTAAGACGCAAAGAGCCTCTTACAGATATACCTTTTTTTTTCAACTTATTTTTTAAGGCATAATAAAATGATTTGTAAGGTTTGGTGATCACCTTACAGATATTGCGCTTACCACATCGTTTTGAAATTTTACCCTGCAACAACAAAGTAGGCACAGCTTGACTTTTATCTATCCGTACTCCCGGCCAAGAATATCTACCTTTACAGGGTTTATTCACACGCTGGAGTTTATTGATAACTTTATAACTCTCATCTGCACCCTTTTTGTAGACATTGTTTTTGTTAGGGGTTACACAAACTGTACTAATCCGTTCGTTAAACATCATTGCATCTGGCATGGCATTATAGGCACTGTAGGTATGTTCGTCAAACCCTGAATTATTTTTTGTGCCTACCCTAAAATAGCTTCTATCTATGATAATATTACCTGTGATTTTATGAATACCTTCCGCACGAATATACGAAACTATTTTATCAAGGTCTTTATCATTTAATGTTGGATCACCAAACCCTTTAACCAGTAAGTCCCCATAAAGTACGCCTGAGCGTATATTCCCAGTATAATAGAACTTCGTTGGCCAACGGTAATGAAATCCCAATTTCAATAATGCTGCATATGTTGTTAACACCTTAATAACTGAAGCTGGTGTACGTGTCTGTTCTGCATTCAAAGAGGCAATGACCTGTCCTCCACTTCCTGATTCTTTAATATAAATACTGATATCCTTTTTGGGGATACCTGATTTTTGTATCAAAGTATTAATACCTTGGGGCAAAGCGTATATATACACTGAAAGTAGGATATAAAATATAGTACTCTTCAAGCTATTTCCTTATAAGCTTTTAATAATTGTGCTAAGGCCTTTTCAAGTACTTCTTTACTTGTACCTATATTTAAGCGCATAAATCCTTCTCCCGCATTTGAAAAACTTTTTCCATCATTCAATCCAAGCTTTGCTCTATAAAAAAAGAATTCTAATAGCTCTTCATGTGATAAGTGTAGTTCTTTGCAATCAAGCCACATCAAGAATGTAGCTTCTGTTGGCACAACATAAATAGGGATATGATGCTTTTTTAAAAAAGTTTCAACATCTCTTATATTTGATACCAAATATTCTTTTAATGTATCTAACCATACTGCACCATCCATGTACGCAGAGATAAGTGCTTCTATACCAAAAGGATTTCCATTGGTAATACCTGACTTATTTTGTTCTACTATAAAGGATTTTCTCAGACCTATCTCAGGGATAATAGCAAAAGAAGTATTGAGGCCAGCAATATTAAATGTTTTGGATGGTGCATTTAAAATAATACATTTATCCATTATCTTCTCAAAACTTCCAAGCGAAAAATATATTTTTTGATACACAAGGTCTGCATGTATCTCATCTGAAATGATAACTACATCATGCTTTAAACATATTTCTATCATCTGTTCTAACTCTTTTTTATCCCAAACACGTGAAGTAGGGTTATGTGGGGAACAAAGTAAAAATAACTTAGCGTTTCTGGCTTTTGCTTCAAAGTCATCAAAATCAATACGATATTGTCCCTCTTTATAGACCAACGTATTGTCTAAAACTTTTCTGTTTTTATGCTGGATTGAGCTTTTAAATGGGGGATATAAAGGTGTTTGAATAATTACTGCATCGCCTTCTTCACTGTATGCTGTAATTGCGAAATTAAGAGAAGGTACTACCCCATAACATGGGACTATCCACTCTTTTTTTATATCCCAATTAAAACGGGTTTTCATCCATGTTTGTATCGCTACATAATAGGCATCTGGGTAGACCGTATATCCATAAATCGGGTGTGCTGCTCTTTTTTTCAAGGTATCCTGCACACACTGAGGTGATGCCAAATCCATATCTGCAACCCACAATGGTAGTAAATCACTCGTACCAAATTTTTTAATGGCATCATCATATTTTGTGCTAAAAGTACCCTTTCTACCTATAGATTGAAACATACTATTTCTTTTGCCAAACTGTCATATGAGCTATAGTATATTGATGTTTTCGTGCTGTTTCTTGTATTACAAAAGGTATATTCTGGGTATCTAAAAGAGTGAATTCTTTTCCCAATATCTCTTCAAGTCCTTGTAATGTAGATACATTTTCACCATCTTTTTTGTATCCACCTATCCATTTTTCTTTCGGGGTAGATTCTTCTTGCCATGTGTAAGGTGATGTCAGTATCAATATACCTTTATCACTAAGACGTTCTCCTACTGACTCTAGAAACTTTTTGGGATCATAAAGTCTGTCTATAAGGTTACCCCCAAAAATAAGATCAAAATCCTTATATATCGGTTTTAAGTTACATGCATCCGCCTGCCAAAAAGAGACTTTGGTACGCTCATTATCTAAATCAAATTTACTTAAATTTACCTCATGGAAGTTTTCTAGTTCTCCTTCTGTTGGCATCGTGTAGCGTAAAACTGCATTCTCTTTTAATACCTGTGCTTCTTGTACAAAACGTGCAGAAAAGTCTACCCCTATCACCGTATCAAATCCACGTGCAAGTTCAAAGGTACTTCTTCCTATGGCACATCCTATATCTAATGCTTTTCTCTTAGGTTTATCTTTCATATATTCTAATGCCAAACGTGCACATGTTGCAGGATAATTTTCTACCCCCAAGGTATTTTCACCCCAGCCAAAATGACAATATTGTGAGATTACCGTATCGGTATTATATATATTTGTCACAATGTTCTCTTCATAATTACTCTGTACATATCTAAATCCTGCATGTTGATAAAAATGTCTTCTAAACCCGTAGCGACTATTTTGTGTAGCAAGGTTACCACAACTTACCCAAGAACCACCATTTATAAGATTATGTTTTCCATCAAATGTCGGTACTGTGAAATCATCATATATCGGATGTACTTTAAAACCCTCAAACGGGTATATTGGAGTACGAGACCACTGCCATACATTGCCTATAATATCATAAAATTTACCATGCTTATAGGTATTTACTGGAACAGATGATGCATACCTTTCCAAATTAATATTGGCAATATTCTCCTCTTTTGCACTCCATTCCAAATATGTCATTACCCCGCTCTCGTCCCTGAGCCGAACATATTCATCTTCAGTTGGTAAGGTGATTTTTGTATTCTCTTTCATACTCTTCCATTTACAAAATGCTGCAGCCTCTAAATGATTCACTTCGACAGGCCATGTTAAAGGTAGTGGGATTTCACGGCTTAATGTACGTAAGTAAAACCCTGTTTCTTTCTTATGCCAAAACAGCGGATTTCTTGCATCTGTATACGCTTTCCATGCTTTACCTTCTGTACACCAAAAGATATCATTCTCATACCCTTTATCGGTAACAAATGCCAAGTATTCAGCATTGGAAGTAAGATACTTTGCTGCTTTAAATTCTGGTATATGTACTTGATGTTCTCCATATTCATTGTCCCATCCAAAAAGTTTTGCATCTTTATGTTTCCCTAGACTGACTGTCCCCGCAGGAACAGGCAACAATACATTTTCTGACACCTTATCAAAAATATTACATTCTAACCAGTTTTTATCTTCTTGTATATCATTAAAAGGCAATTGTCGAATAAGTACAGAAGATGTTTCAAGATGTATATTTTCATGCTCTATACCCATCATCACTACCCACCAGGGAGAGTCTTGCGTAATGGGTAATTCAAGAGGAAGAGTAGCTATTACTTCATTCACAAGTGTATAAACTTTATTACGATAGTCTTGTGTCTCTTTTAGCGTAGGCCATGTATAATGCTTTTGATTCAAATCATCCCAAGACATTTCATCTACTCCTACAGCAAAAATAGATTCTAAATGAGGATTAATACGTGTATCAATCATCTTTGCTAGCTTGAATTTATTGATAAAAAAAGTCGCTGTATGCCCATAATAAAAGATAATAGGATGCCGTAAGGGATCAGCTTTGTTAAAATATGCCTGCTCATGTTTAACGATATTAAAAAGAGACTCGTATCGTTTATAACAGTACTGAAAATATGTTTGAATCTCTTTGCGTTTTTCTTCTGGATTTATGCCATCTAATGTAGGTACCTTTATCAAAATATAATCCTTGAAAATTATTTTGCTAAAGTATCATATTTGCTGTGTATCAAACGTGTATTATTTGCATAATCATTAAAAATCTGCTTTCTCTTTTGCACTTTCAATCATCGTAACACATATAGTATAAGAATTTGCAACAACAGCTCCTATCACCAATCCAGTTGCTAAAGAGTCATTACCGTAAAATTGTAATGCGAAAAAAGCAGGTATAAGATGCAAATCTGCCACCAGCGAACCTGCCAAAAGTTCAGCAGATAATATATTACGTACACCTATCTTCAATAATGTTGAAATAACATTCACTGATCCTGCGATAAACAAAGCAACAACAGAATGTTCATATAAAAATGCCGCAGATGTCGTAAGTGACATCAGTGTGAAAAATATATAAAAAACTTTACCCCAGTTCATAATACCCCTTTGTATGTTTCTTTAATCTCTGTCTTTATATTATAACGTAACTTATATTGTTCCGTTTTCATACATAGCACGCATCTTCTCTTTCTCTTTTTCTCTTTTGAGTTTTACTGCTTCTTTTTCTCTAAACCCAGAAACAGAAAAACCAAGCCACATAAGTATAGGTGAAGCTACAAAGATAGAAGAGTAAGTACCTACCACAACACCTACAAGAAGTGTGAATGCAAAACCATGAATAATCTCACCACCATAAACAAAAAGGGTCAGCACAACAAAAAATGTTGTTAATGATGTCAATGTCGTACGTGAAAGTGTACGTGTTACTGATTCATCAATAATATTTTCAAGGTCTGGATTTTTAATAGTTCGAATACCTTCACGGATCCGGTCAAAAACAATAATCGTATCGTTTAATGAATACCCAAGTATCGTAAGCAAAGCTGCTAAAATATCTAAATTTACTTCCACGTTAAACAAAACTATCATACCCATTGCAATCGTAACATCATGCAAAAGTGCCATAACAGAAGCAATAGCAAAACGCCATTCAAATCTAAAAGATACATACAAGAGGATACCAATTATAGCAATTATCATTGCCATGAGTCCTTTTTCACGTAACTCTGAACCTACTTTTGCCCCTATCATGTCTACACGTCTTACTTCTAGTGTACCTGTTTCTTTCAGAAGCTCCTTCATTTTTTTACCCACATCTTCACCTAAAACCTGTGAAGACATTTTGGTGCGGATGACTATCTCTTCTTGACTGCCGAAAAAAGTTACAGATGCACCCTCATATGCTTTATCAACAGCAATGGCTTCACGAACTTTCTTTATAGGTGCCTTACCCTCGTATTTTACCTGTATCAGTGTACCACCTGCAAAGTCTACACCGAGATTAAAACCTTTTGTTAAAATTAATCCCAAAGAAAGTACAAGCAGTACAATAGAAAGTAAGCCAAAACGTTTACTTTTATCCATTAAAGAGAGCGGTTTTTTATATCTAAAAATTTCCATTATTTAACTCCTTCTCTTTGTATACCAAACCAGAAACCTAGCTTGTTTTTGTCAATCTTAGGTAAAATCCATTGGTAAATCCCGTGTGTACCTACAATAGCTGTAAGCATTGATGCTGCAATACCAATACCCATAGTGATTGCAAATCCTTTAATGGCACCTGTACCATATACAACAAGTACAATGGCTGCAATCAATGTTGTTACATTCGCATCAAAAATAGCTGTAAAAGCATTGTTATACCCATCTTCAATGGATTTACCTATAGATTTCCCCTGATGGAGCAACTCGCGTATACGCTCATTGATAATCACATTCGCATCTACTGCCATACCCACAGTCAATACAATACCCGCCATACCTGGTAAAGTAAGCGTTGCACCTGCTAAAGACATAACTGCAAGAATCAAAAAAAGATTTCCAATCAATGCTACATTTGCAATGACACCTGCCATTCCATAATATATCACCATAAAGATCACAACTAAAATAAACCCAAGCAACAAGGCAAGCGAGCTTGCCTGGATACTATCCGCACCCAAACTAGGGCCTATGAATCGTTCAGATTCTATCACCACAGGAGCCAGTAAAGCACCAGAACGTAATGCAATGGCTAAATCTTGTGCTTCTGAAAATTCAAATCTTCCGGAGATTTGTACACGCCCACCACCAATACGCTCATTGATAACGGGTGCAGAATACACTTTATTATCTAGCACTACAGCCATACGTTTGCCCACATATTGTCCTGTAAAATCACCAAATATTTTTGCACCCTGTCCATTAAGTGTAAAGTTAATCACTGGTTGATTTTGTTCATCAAAACCTACTTTAGCATCCGTAAGCATAGAACCGTCTAATACAGGAATGGCTCGAAGCAAATACTTCTCAGGTGTATTTACATCTGTTAGTATCACGTCACCAAAACTTTTTGCTTCTGCTTCACTCATAGTGTTTACTCTAGCAATACGGTCTTCATCTACGGCCATAAGTTGTAAATGTGCTGCACGCTCTATAAGTTTTTTCAGTCTTTGCTTGTCTTCTTGGGTTTTAATACCTGGTACCTCTACAAGAATTTTATCTTCTCCCTGTTTTGCTACCGTTGGTTCAGCCAATCCAAATTCATTGAGTCGGTTTCGTATCGTGTCGACTGCCTGCTGAATAGCATTTTTTTCAGTTCGTACCTGTTCTTCAGCAGTCATTTCTAGTATAAACTTCATACCATTTTCACTAAATATGGTACCTTCTATCTCTTTTTGTAATAACTTTTTTGCTTTTGGAACATCGTCTATATCAAGAAGTTCAAAAGTAATTGTCTGATCTTCATTAATCCGAAGTTCATCAAAAATAATCTCTTCATCATCAAAAATGTACTTTACAGTGGCTGCCATGGACTTAATACGTGACTCAATCGCCACTTCACTTTTAATACCAAGTAACATATGTAATCCACCTTGAAGATCAAGCCCCAAAGTGATTTTCTTACCTTGTTCACTTTGTGTAAGTGAAGGAATAGAAAAAACCACACCAAATATCAATGCAAAAGCAAATAAAACGACTCTATAATTAAGCGTTTTCACTCAATTCAACCTTTTTTGAAACATATGCTCTATCTAATTTCACAATTGTGTCATCATTTAGTTTGATTTTGATAAACTCTTCTTCAGGTTTGACGATCTCAGCGATAAGTCCACCTGTGGTAATAATTTTGTCACCTTTGGTTAAGCTTTCGAGCATAGCCTGATGCTTTTTTTGATGCTGCTGCTGAGGTCTGATAATCAGAAAATAAAAAATCGCAAATAATATGATCAATGGTAAAAATGAACCAAGTTGTTCCATAGGAATCCTTCATGAATAAAATTAGACAATATTTTAACACCTTTGTACTAACAAGAGGCTTTTTCATAGCCCTTTTAAGTTCTTCGTTTATCTACCTCAACCACTGGGGTTTTTCCTACCCTTTATTAAATACTGTTTTGGGACTTACCGCTCTTTATTTACTCTTACAAGAAGATGAAAAAATATGGTTTGTCTCAGGGGCATTTATTGGGTTATTGTGGTTTTGGTGGATTGCCTTGAGTCTAAAACATTATGATATGCTATGGGCTATTCCCATTGAAATATTTATTATCTCGCTAAGCTATGGTATTATTTTCTGGGGAATCGCGTGGATAAGTCAAAAAGTGGGCTCTTATGTGCCTAGAAAGCATCTCATAATCCCCTTATTCTTAAAAGCTTTAGGACTTTTTCTTCTCAGTTATATCCATCCCTTTTCATTTGATTGGTTTAAACCTGAATTGATGTTTATTGAAAGTTATTTAGGAATTAAAAAATGGCAATTCATCATCATCTTGGGAGGAATTATCTTAAGTATATGGCAACAGAGATTCATCTATCTTTGTTTAGTGGTATTGGCTTATGATCCTAACCTTTCCAGAGAGGTAGAAGTAAATGAAAAAATCGCTTTGATAACAACACATACCCCTGTGAAAGACAAATGGAACAAAGAACTTCATTCTGCACACTTCAAAGCAATATATAAAACCATAGATAAAGCTATAAGAGAGAAAAAAGACCTCGTCATTCTACCTGAATCTGTTTTTCCTGTGTTTCTTAATCGTTCTGAAGAGATTATTAATACTCTGCAAGAAAAAGCAAAACATATTTCCATAATCACTGGTGCTCTCTACTGGGATGGTAAGACACCACGAAATTCAACCTATATCTTCACCAATGGTTCCATTTTAGTTGCCAATAAAGTTGTACTTGTCCCTTTTGGTGAGAGTAATCCTCTTCCTGATTTTTTAAGTGACTGGGTCAATGAAGTATTTTATGATGGAGCTGTAGATTATCAAGCAAGTTCAGAGATTATAGATTATAAAATAAATGGCCAAACATATAGAAATGCTATCTGTTTTGAAGCAACTTCAGAAAAACTTTTTTCTCATACAAAAGAAGGGGAAAGACCTAAAAATATGATAGTACTCAGTAACAATGGCTGGTTTATGCCATCAACTGAGCCTACCCTACAAAAATTATTGTTACAATACTACAGTAAAAAGTATGATACAACAATATACCATTCTATTAACATGTCTCCTTCGTATATCATCCAAGATGGTCATGTTGCTTTTTAAATATTGAGCGTGCAATCAGTCTGGAAATCTAGATATAAAACTTTGATGTTCTCAGCAACTTTAATGCATTGAGTATCTTCTCTTCAAGTTCCTTTACATGTTCACATAAAAGTGGTTCAATGTCTAGAATTGTATAGTCTGACTGTTCCTTAATACCTTTCATAATCATTTCACGTTCTTTACAGTTTCGATACTCCCGTAAAGGTTTTAAAAGTATATTAAGTTCATCTACAACCATTTGTGTCTCTTTTTCTCCAATAATATGAAAAAAGTCTTCTAAAAGTGTCTGCAAAGTATCCATAGAGATATAAAGTTCTTCAAGCATCTCATCATTGTAACCCTCACTTGTTTTACCAAGTTGCACTTCAAATTTTTTCAAACGTACTCGTACAACTTTTTTAACTGCTTTTTTTAAACCATAATACTGTTCATTTTCTTGTTCATACAGTTCTCTTGTAAGAATCTGTATTAATTGCGAAAAAGGTTTAGATAGAAGCATTTGTGTAACAAGTTTTTCTTCTTCAGAAATAAGGGTCTTAAGTTCACTGTAAAGGCTTAATTTTGCAGTATCACGTGTGGCACACAACTCTTCTAAAAAATAAAGATACCGTAAAAATTTTGTCTCCTCATGATAGCGAAGAAGTAATGTTCTACAAAAACGTGATACATTAGGATTAAAAAGATCTTCAAATGTCTCAAGTATCGTAGCAGTACGTCGCATAAGTACTCGTAAACGGTGTAATGTTGCACTCATGTGTTTTCGTTGAAAATTTACTTTATAATGGTGTAAAAGACGAAGATTTTTGTAAAGCACCAATACCACACCATCACGTACATAAATACGCCTTGGTACCTGCCAGAAAAAGAGATTGGCAGCTTCAAATGCATCTATTTGCTCAAAAAGTTTATCTAGGTTGTATTCCATTGGTTTGACATACATTGCAAGTGACATATCACTGTACTTTTTATCATTGTTAATTTCTTTAAGAACAAAAGGTTGTAAAGTTTCTATAACTTTAGAATTTTGTAATGATTGCGCATCTTTACAGTACGATACAAATATATATATGCCTTTAAGACTTTTTAAATATTCAAACAGAACAAAGTCTTCGTCATCAATGTTGACTGTATAAATCTTTTTAACAACTTTTCTACCTATATGTTTTTTACGTTCGGTTATATAAAGCTCTTCACTGACAGGAGATCTGTCTTCATCTCCTTTGCTATTTGTCATCACTTTAAAATATTGATCAGGAAAACATCTAAGATAATAACACTGAGAGTCTTTGTCTGTTTTTTTATAAAATTGTTCTGTCTTCTCTACCGTATAGACCTGCTTTTCAAGCCAACGTTGGATGTCAGAGGACACTAAAAATTTTTGTAGTATATTATTCATGATTTTGATTATAGCAGAGATTATCTCAATTTTTCTGTACGCCTAATTTTCATAGCTTTATTTGACAGGTCATCGCTTTTTAGTTAGAATTTATATTATTATGTAAAGGCTCTCCACTATGCAAGTAATCCATTATTCTCATATCAAACATTATTGCAAAGCTCTCATGTGAAAAATATATTTTTAGCACCCATAAAAGGCTATCAGTATGTCTCCAAAATGCTCCCTGCATCATGTAGATATTATCCTAGCTGTTCAGAATATGCCGTTTGGCAATTTGAATTTAATGCACCACATAAAGCATTCATAGCCACAAGCAAACGTATTTTACGATGCAACCAGTTCTTTCAAGGAGGTATCGATTATCCTTTAGTGAGCTATAGCCCTAAGAAAGTCTCATGTGTATGCACCTTTAATGGTTTTTCTGGCAAAATAGATATACTTTACTGGATGATACCAAACAGTACAGACAATAACTCAAATTATTATATTATAAAGGATTTTAATGCAATTAAACGCACCACTTGACATGCACCTTCACCTACGAGACGGAGAGATGCTTGAAAATATTGCTACAGCTTCGGCACACACTTTTTCAGGGGCTATTATCATGCCAAACTTAGTACCTCCAGTCACTACAAAAGAAGAAGTACTTGCATATAAAAATCGTATTTTAGCAGCCATTGGTGATGAAAAATTTACACCCTATATGACGCTTTTTTTTAACCCAAACTATACTAAAGAATTTTTAGCATCTGTGAAAAATGAAATTACAGCTGTAAAACTCTACCCAGCCGGTATCACAACAAACAGCGAGGGTGGTGTGAGCGGTTTTGATGTCGAAGAGTTACGTCCTGCACTTGAGGCTCTAAGCGACCTCAATATACCTCTATGTGTACATGGTGAAACCAATGGTTTTGTCATGGACAGAGAAGCAGAGTTTGTAACTATTTATGAAAAGTTAGCGACTGCATTTCCAAAACTAAAAATCATTATGGAACATATCACTACCAAAGAAAGTGTAACTGCTTTGGATCGGTTTGAAAATCTTTATGCAACGATTACCATACATCATTTACTTATCACTCTTGATGATGTTGCAGGAGGCATGCTAAAACCCCACCTCTTTTGTAAACCCATTGCTAAACGTCCAGAAGACAGAGATGCATTGCTCAATGTAGCACTCAAAGCCCATCCTAAAGTAATGTTTGGTTCAGACTCTGCACCACACCCTAAACATGCAAAAGAAGCCTGTGGATGTGCAGCTGGTGTGTTCACCGCACCTATCGCATTACAACTCTTAGCCGAGCTTTTTGAAAATCACCATGCATCTATCGATAATCTCCAAAACTTTATCTCAAACAATGCACAAACTATTTATGGTGTTACCCCTCTACAAAAAACTGTTATTTTAGAAAAAAAACCTTTTATGGTTCCTCTAGATTATCATGGTGTAGTTCCTATGTATGCTGGTGAAAAAATAGCATACTCTATCAAAGAGGTCACGCATACATAAATTATTTAAAATGCCCTCCTATTTTCATTAGCATACGGTAAAATGAAAGGTATAAGAAGGTAAACTTTTTTATTAATATAAAAACTACGCACTTAAAGCACGAAAGAAACAAGGAGAACAGAGTATGATAGCTGAAAATATTGAAGGGCTTATCGGGAATACCCCTCTAGTCAAAATCAATACCCTCTCAAAAGAATCTGGTGCACTTATTTTAGGTAAATGTGAATTTATGAATCCTACTTCATCAGTAAAAGACCGTATTGCACTAAACATGATTAATGGTGCATTAGAAACAAAAAAAATAAATAGTGATACAACTATTATCGAACCTACATCTGGAAATACCGGGATAGGACTTGCAGCTATTTGTGCCGCAAAAGGATTAAAACTTATTCTTACCATGCCAGAATCTATGAGCATTGAAAGACGTAAACTCTTGACACACTTGGGTGCAGAACTTGTGCTTACTCCTGCATCTGAAGGCATGGGTGGTGCTATCACCAAAGCCACTCAGCTAGAGAATAGCTTGGATAATGCCATTGTACTTCAACAATTTAACAATCCTGACAATCCAGAGATACACAGAAAAACCACCGCACTAGAAATACTAAAAGATTGCAATAACACTCTTGATATCTTTGTGGCTGCCGTAGGTACAGGAGGAACAATGACGGGAACTACTGAAGTACTCAAAAAGACACTTCCTGCGTTAAAAAGCATTGCAGTAGAGCCAAGTGATTCTGCTGTACTTGCAGGAGGGAATCCTGGACCACATAAAATACAAGGCATAGGTGCAGGGTTTATACCCAAAATACTCAATACTGAAATTTATGACGAAATCATCTCTGTAAGTAATGAAGATGCTTTTGCCATGGCACAAAAAGTAGCGCGGGAGGAAGGATTGCTCATAGGTATATCCTCTGGAGCAAACTTATATGCTGCCTATTTAGTTGCATGTAGACCAGAGAACAAAGGCAAAACCATCGTCACTATTTTATGTGATACTGCAGAGCGTTACCTCTCTACAGAACTTTTTAACACTTAATGTCTAAACATCGTATCCATCCTCTTTTATTCGAAACCATTAAAATTGAGGGAGGGAAGATATATAATCTCGACTACCATCAACGAAGATGTGACTATAGCCGTGAAAAAATTTTTAATACATCCAAAAGTCTTAAACTAGAGAAGATCATTCAAGCGCCACAAGAAGGTTTATTTCGATGTCGAATTATATATGCCAAAGAGGTGCATACTGTTGAATATATACCTTATATAGAAAAAGATATACAAACATTGAAAATTGTATCTTCCAACCTTAGCTATAATTTTAAATATGTAAACAGAGAAACACTGGATGCTTTGCTTACTGCACATAAAAATGTAGATGAAGTTATTATAGAAAAAGATGGTTTACTCACTGACACCACCATTTCAAACTTGGCATTTTTCAATGGTACCCAATGGTTTACACCTAAGTCTCCTCTACTCAAAGGGACCATGCGTCAAAAGCTACTTGACGATGGTTTTTTATATAAAAAAGACATAAGAAAAGATGACCTATCTGATTATGCACAAGTAGCTCTTATCAATGCTATGATAGGATTTAAAATCTTAAAACATGTTAATCTAAAAGATTTATAAGGTAATAGAATGACAATTAATTTATTTCAGACAGCAGAGTATAAAACACTTATCACCGATCATTTATTGAAAACCATTGCCTATCTCTTTGAAAAGCAACAAGAATTTTCAATGGCATGTGAAGTCAAACATATCCAGTTCTCTCCTGTACTCCCTCAAGAAATTCAAGAGAGTTTTAATGAAGTGGTTTTGTTTATTATAAGTGGATATACCTATGAAACAGCAAAACTAGAAGATGGGTATTTTTCATTTGAAGCAGGCTTTGGTAGTGAAAATTTTGGATCTACTGTATCTATACCCCTGCTTGCTATTAAACAAATATTTGTAGCTGAACATCCCATAGTCATAAATCTTGCTGAGCATACTGAGGAGACAACTTCTCTTCAAAATGCGAAAAAAAATTCTATGGAAAGTCTACTTAATAATCCAGAAAACCAAAAACTTTTAAAAAGAAAAAAGTAACCCTACGAATCACACTGACCTGTTAAAATATAATCTACAACGTTGTCTACATAGGCATTATGTTTATTCTCTTTTGAATAGACAATATAAAATTTACGTGTCATCGTATACCCACGTAACCGTGCTTCAAAAAGTTCACCTTTTACCACTTCGTCTGCTATTGCATGTCGGGAAATAATGGAAACCACAGGCTTATCCAAGTTTTTTTCACTCTTTTTGATTGTTTGGAGAACAGCTGTAGTATTACTCACTTCAGAAAGAACATCAAAACTTTTACACGAAACACCTAGTTCTTCAAAAACTTCTGAAACCACTTGTCTTGTCGGAGAATCTTCATCACGACAAACCCAAGAAAAGTCATATAACTCTTCGGTTTTTAACATTTTAGGAATCGGTGCATTACTGACAATAACCAACTCATCTTCTAGCCACTCTCGATAAATGAGACTGTTATCCATAATTGGTGACTCAATCAATCCCACATCTAATTTTCTATCTTTTAATTTCTGCACTATATTGTCACTGTCATCAATACTAAGCTTAATATCATTATTAATTGCTTTTCCAATTGTATTTAGACAATGTCCAGGGATAACATATGTCCCTATGACATAAGATGCGCCTAATTTAAAAGTTATCTCTTTATTGATAATTTTGAGTATATCTTTTTCAGATGCATGAATCTCTTTTTCAAGTCTTGCTGCTATTTTATAGAGTTCTTCCCCTTCATTGGTCAGTTTGATACCATTTTTTTTACGTTCTATAATTTTGACCGCAAGGTATTTTTCTATAAATTTAATCTGTTGTGTGACTGCTGGTTGTGAAATACCTAATTTGGCAGATGCCTTTGAAAAACTTCTTTCACGCGCAACTGTTAAAAACGTTTCTAACTTCACAAAATCTTTTAACATTAACATTTTCCTTAAACAAATATTTATATATTCTTTTTTCAAATTTAACTAATTATATCAAATTATACTTAAATACTCATAACTAATACTTATTTATCTAATTACATCTAAAAGGGGTTATATACTATGATAAAACAGCATGGAGTAAACAATTTCAAGGTATAATTAATACACTTACAAAGGAGCATCAACGTACTATGGAGACCTTATTAGAAGCATTAAATCCATCTCAACGTGAGGCAGTCGAACACATAGATGGTCCTATGCTTATCCTTGCCGGGGCAGGTAGTGGAAAAACAAAAACACTTACCACAAGACTTGCCTATCTTATTGGTGTTGTGGGTATTGACCCTGCCAACACTTTAACACTCACTTTTACAAATAAAGCAGCTTCTCAAATGCGAGAACGTGCGTTAAAACTCATCTCCAATGAAGTCAGTTACCCACCACTACTTTGTACCTTTCATAAATTTGGCCTGCTCTTTTTGAAATTCCATATTGACAAACTTGGAAGAAGCAATGCCTTTGTCATCATTGACAGTGATGATAAAAAACGTCTCATCCGTACCTTAGCAAAAGAATTAAAAATAGATTTAAATATAGCATTTATTGCTTCAGAGATCTCAAAATACAAAAACTCTCTTCTCTCTCCAGAACTCGTTTTAGAGAAAGCTGAGCTTCCAGACTATAAAAAAATAGCCAATATCTATGTCAAATATCAAGCAAACATTGAAGAAAACAATCTTGTGGATTTTGATGACCTTCTCATGCTTACATACCAAATATTAAATGAAAACCCTGAGTTAAGAAAAGAGACAAGCCATCGTTACCAGTATATTATGGTAGATGAATATCAAGACACCAACGAATTACAATTTCAACTCCTTTCTCTCCTTTCATCAGAACACAATAATCTTTGTGTTGTTGGAGATGATGACCAAAGTATTTATGGATGGAGAGGTGCAAACATACGTAATATTTTGGAGTTTGCCAATAATTTTGAAACATGTAAAACAGTGAAGCTGGAAACAAACTATCGGTCAACCGAGCCTATACTCAAGGCAGCAAACACACTCATAGAACACAATTCCACTCGTTTGGGCAAAAAACTTATTTCACACAAAGGTACTGGTCCCGAAGTACAACTTTTGCATTCTTTGGATGAATCCATGGAAGCAAAAGCTATAGCACAAGAAATCCAAAAACTACTTGAGAGTGGCACAGATCCAGATGAAATAGCAGTACTCTACCGGATCAATGCACTTTCTCGCTCCCTTGAAGAGGGTTTTACAAAAGAAGGACTTGGGTTTAAACTCATTGGTGGTATGCGATTTTATGAACGTGCCGAGATAAAAGATATTATCTCATACCTACGTGTTCTCTCCAACCCACATGATGATTTTTCACTTCTGCGTATTATCAATAAACCAAAGCGTGGTATAGGTAAAACTTCTATAGAAAAAATTCAAAAAGCTGCTTTTGATGCACAGCTTCCTCTCTATACTTATATAGAGAAGTCTATTGCTGGCGAAGTAGCTGGCGTTGTCAGTAAAAAGATTACAACTGCATTACAAGAGCTTCTTCAGAACATAAAACTTTTACAAGAAGCCCTAAGTAGCGATTTGGGAAATTTCATTACTCTTTTTGAAGAGTCTATGAAACTCAAAGATCACTATGTTGGTATGGTTGATGGGATAGATCGGATTTTAAATATTGATGAATTTTATGGATATTTTAGAGATGCAGTAAATAAAAACCCCGACCTCTCGCTTGACGGGTTTTTGAATGATATTTCATTGCAAAGTGACCAAGATCAAATAGAAGAAGATGCCATCACGATTATGAGTATACATGCAGCAAAAGGTCTGGAGTTTGAACATCTTTTTGTCATTGGTTTGGAAGAAGAATTTTTTCCTCTATTGGGAGAAGGTTCTAACATGGAAGAAGAACGTCGCTTAGGCTACGTAGCTATTACCCGTGCAAAGTCTGACCTCACACTCTGTTATGTAGACAGCCGTTTTTACAAAGGTAGACGTAAGATGATAGACAAAAGCCGTTTCTTAGGTGAAGCAGGACTGATACAAGACACCAGCTTGAAGATAACAAAACAAGCAGCCTTCAAAAAAGGTGATTTGGTCAAACATAAAATCTTTGGCATAGGACGTGTACAAGCAGCCAATAAATCTGGTAAAGAGTATAAACTACTCATTAACTTTGGTGGAAACAAAAAAGAGATTTTAAGTTCTTTTGTACAGTCTATTTAACCTAGGATAAGAAGTGAACCGTCTTTTTGTTGTAAATAAACCCATCTTTAAAACCTCTAATGGCTACATGGGCTACGTAAAACGTAAATATGGTACTAAAAAAGTAGGCTTCTCAGGTACACTAGACCCTTTTGCCACAGGCTGTCTCATCGTAGCCACTGGCCAATACACAAAACTCTTCCAATACCTTAACAAAACGCCCAAAAGCTACAAAGCCACCCTATGGTTAGGAGCCAACTCTCCAAGTCTTGACATCGAAAAGATAGACAGCATTAAAGAAGTAGAGGCTGTTGATGAAAATCTCATCATAGATGTATTGGCTTCCTTGGAAGGTGAACTCAGCTACTACCCACCAAAGTTTTGTGCAAAAAAAATAAATGGTAAACGAGCTTATGAACTTGCACGTGCAGGAGAAGAAGTTGAGTTAAAAACCATTACATCCACAATCTACGACATTAAACTCCTTAACTATAACCACCCCTTTGTCCATTTTGAGGCCAAAGTATCAGAAGGTACTTACATACGAAGCTTAGGTGCACTCATAGCAGACAAACTAGGCGTAGATGGTACCCTGTCGAGTCTACACCGTATACATGAAGGACAGTTTTACTATGATGATGAAAAAGCCCTTAATCCTTTTACCCATTTAGCTTTGCGTTCTAATGTCTATACTGGTGATGAAACATATATGGAATTAGGGAAAAAACTTGATTCCCAATATTTTGAGGTTCAGGATGATGGGATGTATCTTATTGAGACAAGTCAGTTTTTTTCTATCATTGAGATAGCCAAAAATGAAGTGAAATATAAATTTAACCGCATCCCCAAATTTGAAGAAAACTAATCTAGTTTCCTGCTTAAAAAATCTTACTTACAATCTTTTTTTATAGTATAATAATCATATAATTTTCAGGAGAAGGGTTTAGTAATGGGTGGTTTTGAGGGTGGCGACGAGGGTGGATTTTGGGGTGATGATCAAATTTCCAAATGGATGGATAAACATAACACCAAGAAAAAAAGTACACATAGGACAAATTCTGATATAGAAAAAAATGGTTCCGTATACAGCATCAAAGCCCATGCAAAAGTAAACATATTTTTAAAAATTACTGGTCATAAAGATGGTTACCATACCCTAACATCTCGTTTTATGCGTGTTGAAGATTTGTATGACACCATAACCTTTGTACCCTGCAAATGTGAAATTTTTACTGTAGAAGGCTGTGAAGGTGTCCCACTAGAATCCAATACAATTTACAAAGCCTACAAAGCACTTTTAGCCTATACTGACGAACTAGACATATTAAACTTCTTTAAAGAACATAAGGTTGTGGTTACCAAACAAATTCCTAGTCAAGCGGGACTTGGCGGAGGAAGCTCAGATGCGGCTGCTTTTATGCGTTTAGTCAAAGAGGTATGTAACCTTATAATTAGTACAAAAGAGTTAGCAAAAATAGGCAGTACCATAGGTGCCGACTTACCTTTTTTTATATATAACTACCCATCTGCCAATGTAAGTGGGTTTGGAGAGGTAGTAGAACCTTTTGAAGAAGAGCCACTACGATTAGAGCTTTACACCCCCAATTTAGGCTGTGACACAACAGTAGTCTATAAAACATTTAAACAACATTTATTCAATGATATCAACCCTAATACCTTTCAGGGATGGGAAAAGTTAGACTCCAAAACATTACTACAAACGATAAAAGACCCCACTTCACTTAATGACCTTTATGCTGCTGCGATCATAGCCTATCCCACATTAGAAAGAGAACACAATAAAGGATGGTTTTTTTCTGGTTCGGGAAGTACATTTTTTACATTTCACACAAGTCTATAATTTATACCTTTCACAGTGTATATATTATCTTAAACTATAGTCGTTATAATAAATGAAATAGAATAAAAGAGTAAACATGTATCACAGTATTGCCTATAAAGATTTATTTAGCGAATTAAAAGAACAAGTAAGAGAAGCTGGACTTCTCAAAAGGGTCCCTATCCGTGGCAGTATAGAGATGATTGCTATTCTTGTATGTCTGATTGGTGCATTAAGTACTGCTCCGTTTTGGCACCCTGTACTTCTAGCCCTTTTTTTAACACTTCTTTTTACACGTTCAGTATTTGTATCACATGATATTTTACATACGCAATATTTTAAAAATAAAAACCT
Organism: Sulfurovum sp.; assembly: GCA_015661795.1. GTDB lineage: Bacteria > Campylobacterota > Campylobacteria > Campylobacterales > Sulfurovaceae > Sulfurovum. Next base: position 1,884 of record DQVJ01000213.1, on the reverse strand, counting down.
TTCCAAAAAACTTTCTTATCCTTTTTCATCAATCATCCTTTCGAATTCATCTTCATGGTGGGATTATAAACACAATGTCAATCATCATACCTACTGTAATATCGTAGAAAAAGACGAAGACATACGCGCATTAGATGGAGCCTTCACCCCACAAAAAGGGAACAGTCCCTTCATTAAAAAATATAAACACATCATTTTCTGGGGTGCCATGTTTTTTATGTTTCCTGCATTTATAGCTCAGTCTTATAAATTTGTTATCCAACGAAAACTCTGGGGTGAACTTGCATTAATGATGCTACATTGGCCACTGATATGGGGAACGCTACTATTTCAAGTAGGTATAACAAATACCTTGCTTATAGCAGTCATTATGAACTTCATACTTTCTCCATGGCTTGCATTTGGCTTCATTACAAACCATTTAGGGTGTGAAACATTCACAGAAGAACAAGCAAAAAAATTTTCATGGATGGAACTCCAAATGAGAGGAAGCCGTTCTTTGAAAGGTGGTTTGTTAACACACTGGTTTTATGGTGGACTTAATACACAAATAGAACATCATTTATTTCCAAAAGCACCTAGATTCAATCTTTTAAAAGTCCAAAAAATGACAAAAGAATTTGCAAAAAAATATGATATACCCTATTTTGAAACTACCCCACTTATGGCGTATGTACAAATCAATAATGCCCTTAAGGAATACTAAGGACTAAACAGATATTTAAAAAAAGGAGTTAAATATGAAAGAACCAAACCTTCTAGACCGCATTGATGAATACTATACAAAGGCCGTGAAAGTTATCATTGGTGATCTTCCACTCAGTGAGCTAAAATCTGAAAACTATGACACCTCTACAACCAAAGAAAACATTGATCAAATAAAACATATTTACAATGCTCTTAAAGAAGAATTTCTTGCTTTAGGAACACCTGAAAATGAAAAAGAATTACTCTACTCTGAAGTGAAAAAAAGAGATAAAAAATATGATAATCATCCTCAACCTACACTGAAAGATGACATTGAACATGCCAAAGATATATATAATTCACTTAAAGCCAGTTTTCTTGCGTTAGGTACATCCGAAAATGAAACAGAATTACGCTATGAAGAGGTGGTGAAAAAAAAGGGTATCGAGCCACATCCATCTGTTGAGAAACAAAGCAATAAGACTATAAAAAAAGCTCCAGCGAATACTCAGGTAAAAAAATCTTCTGGAACACCAAGAGGTGCACAAAAAAAAGCAAAAATTGCCTTATATAAAAAAGATATCAAAAAACATTATGGAGAGGTTGATGAAGAATTTTTAGCGATTATTGTGAAAAACCTTGGCCCTTCAATTTATAAGAAAGATGCTGAACTTGTCTCTTGTTCCAATCAAAAAGAACTCGATACTGTACGTCGAAATTTTTTGATTAAAAAACTAGGTATTGACACAAGTAAGGATGTTCTCGATGCGGCTATTAAAGATGTATGTGAAGAGTTAAAATCTACACGTACTAAATATCGTGCTACATTTTACTATCGACTTGCAAAAAAGTTTAACAAAGAATCTATGCTTAGCTAATATCTTTCTTCTTTTTCATAAGTAAATACAAATTTTCCACCTTGGCTCTTGCCCAAGGTGTCTTTCTCAAAAATTTCAAACATGACTTGATACTTGGGTTATTGTTAAAACAGTTTATCCTTATGAGAGTATCTAGTGTATCCCAGCCATAATATGCTTCTAACTCTTCTAGTATCTGTTGTAGCTTTATGCCGTGCATAGGGTTGTTTTTATGCTCGTTATTGTCCATCAAAATCCATTACTTTATATTTGCCATAATTTGTGTACTTATCTGTGTGCTGCTGAGTTCACTTTCAGCATCCAATTCACCTACCAAATC
>DQVJ01000174.1 GCA_015661795.1 Sulfurovum sp. | reverse complement strand
AAGGTGATAGATGCCAAAGAGAATGAGATACATTTTTCAGCTGTCGGGTTGGTTGCTATTGAGTATAATAATGCTACTTTTGCTGCGAAGCTTGTCTCAAAACAGATTTCTGCAAATGATGGTAAGCTTTCTGTAGTTATTCTTTCTCCTACGTCTATCGTACAATATATGGGATACTTGTTTCAATCATTGGTATCACATTTAAGTCCTAAGTCATTACCTCTGTCTGTAGGGTATATAAGAAGTGCAAAAATACGTATTGAAACCAAAGAAGCATTGAGTGTGTTGGTAGATTCTTCCCTTGAACAACAGACGCCTGTAGACCTAGAAGTACAAGAAAAAGCTTTGTTTTTAAGTGTAGGTGAAACCTTTTGGGAAAAACAGGTTTCTGAGAGTAATGGCAAAGACAGTATAAAAATTGACCATCTTCCTTCTGATGAAGAGAGTACACAATATCTCAGCGCTACAATTCCTTTTTTCTCTCATGCGAGTCAAGAACAATATACCTCTTTGTTCACCAATTTACGAGAAGAAAGCCGGTTAAGTCAAAATTTTATGGTTTTACTTATTCTTGCCGCGATGATAGCTACTTTTGGACTTTTTATTAACTCTTCTTCCGTCATTATCGGGGCGATGCTCTTGGCACCACTTATGCAACCCATTGTCAGTCTCTCAATGGGGGTATTGAGACAAGATACAGCGTTAGAGATACATGGAGCAAAAACGATTGTTATTGGTGTGGCTTTTGTACTAGCTACTGCTGCATTTATAGCACTTTTTACGCCTATAGAACAGCTCACAAGTGAAATGGAAAGCAGGTTAAGTCCCACGATACTAGACTTGTTTGTTGCTGTGGCTTCTGGGGCAGCTGCAGCATATGCAAAGTCTAATGAAAAGATACTAGGCAGTTTAGCAGGAGTTGCGATTGCGGTTGCATTGGTTCCTCCTATTGCAGTAGCAGGGATAGGACTGGGATGGGCTGACTGGAGTATGTTCTCTACAGCTTTTTTGCTTTTTATGACAAACCTTGTAGGCATTGTCCTAGCAGCAGCACTTACCTTTGCGATGATGGGCTATTCACCATTGCATCTGGCAAAAAAAGGTATTTTGATTTGGATGTTAATCGTTGCAGTCGTTTCTGTGCCTCTTTATAGCTCATTTTTAAAAATGAAAGAAGATATACGTATACAAAAAACGCTTTCAAATATAACGTTTAATGTTGGAGAACATGATGTTAAACTTACACATATAGAGCTTGTTCATCGTGCAAAAACAGATGAAATACGTTGTGAGGTCATTAGTACAGGTATATTAAGTAGGCAGGAAAAAATACGTCTAAAAGAGGTTATTCTCAAAAGTATCAATAAGGAAGCCATGATTGTCGTGACATTTAGATATCTATTATAAGTACGAGGATTAATCTAAAATATCATGTAGGGTATTGGCATTTTCCATCCATGCATTGAGAGTATGCCACTCTTCATTCTCTACCATATGTCTACATTTCTTAAGTTCATTCTCAAATGAATATATAGCTTCGAGCAAATTTTTTTTATTTTGTCTAAAAATATCTTCCCACATATCAGGACTTGATTTGGCTATGCGACTCATGTCTTTAAATCCTCCAGCAGCGAGGGCGACAATGTTTTCAGAATCCTCTTGTTCCATCACGGAATTAGCAAGTGCATAGGAGAGAGCATGGGGCATATGAGAAATAAAAGCAGCATGCCTGTCATGTTCTTTCGCATCCATATAGACAAGGTTCATATCTAAATTTTCGAAAAGTTTTTTAGCTGTAGCTTGTTGATGCTTCCCACTGAGTTCCATATTACATAAGACGACAGTTTGGTCTTTGTACAGATGAGAAACAGCAGCAGTTGGGCCAAACTTTTCTGTCCCAGTCATAGGGTGAGCTGTGACAAAATTAGAACGTATATCCTTGGGAATGGAAAGCGATATCTTCTCTTTGGTACTCCCTAGGTCTATGACCGTACAGTATGGGTTAAGTGAGTGTAGCTCCTGTGCAACTGCAATGATGCCATCGACTGGAATAGACAGAAAGATAACATCACATGATTTTATTTCATCAAGCGTATATACAAGTTCATCTACCAATCCTAAAGAGAGTGCTTGTTCACAATGTGCATCATTGTGATCTAGTCCAATAAAATAGAAGTCATTAGAGGTTTGTTTAAGTGCCAGACTAAGAGATCCTCCCATAAGTCCAAGACCAACAATACCAATAGTTTTTATCTGCATATATATTCCTGTTCGTCTGGTCTAATTGGAGGATTATAGCATGATTTTTTATGAGCTTCTTATAGGAAAAAAGATAAACTATTAGCAAAATAAACAAGGTTGACTATAATGATAAAAAACATAGCATTAATTTGGATATTACTTGGGTCATTTCTTTTCGCACAAAAAATTACTCAGATAAAATTTGAAGGGCTTGCTAACCTCTCATCTACGGCTGCTTTAGAGATAGCGGATATTCGTGTGGGTGATGAAATGGATGTTGATAAAATCAATGAATCCATAAAAAACTTTTTTGCGCAGGGTTATTTTAAAGATGTATGGGTAGACAGACAAGGTAGCAAACTTATTTACCATTTTGAAGAAAAAGTAGCCATTTCCAATATCAAAATTAAAGGATATGGCACAGGTGATGATGCTGATAAGCTTTTAAAAAGTATTGGTTTAAAAAAAGGTGATCTCTATGATACTAGACGTGTAAATAGAGCAAAAGAGACACTTATCTCAAGACTTGAAAGTCAAGGATATTATGACACAGTTGTTGAAGTGACAACGACACCCATCGGTGAGAGTAGTGTATCTATCGTTTTTGATGTGAATAAAGGTGAAAAAATTAAGATTAAAAAGATGAATTTTATTGGTGCATCAAATTTAGGACAGAGTGATCTTGAATTTGAACTTGCCAATCAAGAGGCAGACTTTTTAGGTTGGATACCATTTTTAAATTCTGGTGAAGCAAAAATAGACCAATTGGAATATGATGCTTACCGGGTTAAAGATGTGTATATGAAACATGGATATCTTGATGCTTATGTCAGTAAACCACTTATGCGTGTAGACTTTGGATCTTATAATGCAGAAGTCGATTATCAAGTTTTTGAAGGGGTTCAGTATCGTGTAGGCACGATTAAAATTACACAAAAAATAGATGGTCTTAATACAGAAGACCTAAAAGACATACTTACGCTTAAAGAAGGTAAAATATTTAACATTAAACGAATGCGAAAAGATTTACAAAAACTGGAAGAAGAGGTAGGTAATTTTGGATTTGCTTATGTAAAAGTTTCTCCACAAATGCACAAAGACCCTGAAAGTAAAACGATTAACTTAAACTATCTTATACAGCCAGGTGTTCCTGTAACTATCAATGATGTATTGATATCAGGTAATGACACAACAAAAGACAGGGTTATACGACGTTATCTTTATTTAGCCCCAGGAGATAAGTTTAATGCCAAGGATCTTAAAGATTCTAAAAATGCATTGGGAAGAACAGGGTTTTTTGAAAAAGTAGATGTACAAAGTCAAAGAATTTCAGAAGACAAAATCAATTTATTGGTGACAGTGAAAGAAGCACCAACAGGTACTATATCTGCTGGTGGTGGATATGGAAGTTACGAAGGATTGATGTTAAATGCTTCAATATCAGATAAGAATATCTTTGGATCAGGGATTAATACCACTTTAGGATTTGAGATTTCAAGAGTGTCAAAAAACTATAATCTCTCTTTTGTCAATCCAAAGATATGGGACAGTATGTATAGTTTATCTGTTAATTTTTATAAGCGTGATTATGAGTTTCCTGATTATACGCAAGATCAGTTAGGTGGGGCCATTTCAATAGGAAGAGAATTTTACAGATATTTTCACGCATCAGTAGGGCTAGCATATGTTGATAACCAATCAACAGTAAATAATAATAGTCTCATTAATGGTATCCCCACACAACTATTATACAATGACCAATATGAAAAGCTTTCATTTCTTGCTAGTTTGAGTTTTGACAATACAGATGACTTTTTTCAACCTAGAGAAGGGATAAAGGCAGCTGTTAATTTGGAGTATGCTACATTGGATGGTTCAGATTTTAATGCAACACTCTATCCAAATGGATATGGTAATGTACTAAGAAGTAATGCTCGAATAGGCTTCTATTATGGATTGGAAGATTGGATAGATTATGATCTTATTTTACGTTTAAAAGGTCGGTTTACACAACTAAAGAGTAATGATGATGAAAAATTACCGATTGCTGAGAGACTTTTTTCAGGAGGGATTGGAAGTATAAGAGGATACAACCCTTTTTCTTTATCCCCCTATTTCCTGACAGATCCTAATAATCCAAATACACGTAACCTTATTGGGGGGACACAACGTGCTTCAGCTTCTTTTGAAGCGAGTATACCACTTTCAGAAGCAGCCAAGATGAGGCTGGCATTTTTTTATGACTATGGAGTGATTAGTACAGATCGTAGGGATACGAGTTCTACAGCCGTTGTAGATGATATTAGCAGATCTTCAACAGGAGTAGTGCTAGAGTGGCAATCTGCTTTTGGGCCTATTAATCTTGTCTTTGCTTACCCTATAGACAAAGAAGAAGGCGATCAGACGGCTGTGTTTGAATTTTCTATGGGAACAAGGTTTTAATCTTCTCTCTCCTCTCCCTATGAGAAGAAAGCTAATGTATGCCTAATGCTTTATTTTCAGGTAAAAGGCTTTCATCCTCAATAATGATTGCAAAAGGCATAGGCTTTTCCAGAGATTTTATTTTTTCTTTTGCAAGATATAAAGGTTTATTGGATGTGATAAGTAGTATTTTATTTTTGAAAGAAAATGTGATAGTCGCAGAATTTGAGGCTTCATGTAAAAATACGGTAAGGCTATAGATAAAACTTAACCATCGTAATGTTTCTTTAGGAGGGAGCAAGGTTTGATATTGTTCAAAAAGAGATTTACTAATGAGTTCTTTCCCATGCATACGGAGCAGCAGAGATATTAAAAGGATTTGTTTATGGGTAAATCCATAGTTTAATTCTTGCATGGTGATATAAAATGCATGTTGATGTGATTTATATATCGTAAGCGTTTTACCAATTGCCGATAGCTGTAATGCACAAATTAACTCTTTTTCATAAGAGCTAGTGTCTTTGATATAGCTGTGAAAAACAGCATAGAGTGTGGAAGCTAGTTTAAGTTTCGCCTTACGTTTTCTTTCGATTTTTACCAAAGGTTTAAATCGGTCCAATATTGATATCATACTTGGATTAATAGTATGTGGAAATTTTTGCTTATCATCTCTTAGAAGTTGTTCTAAAAACACACCTTCTCTTACCCCAACGGAAGAAGAAATCACCGTTTTAGCATGGATATGTGCAAGTATTTGTGTAAAAATAATTGTACCTTCTCTTATCGTATCAAAGCGGCTTTTCTTTAAGCCAAAATGTATAAGGTTCTTAGCACTAGAAAGAGGGATGGCATCAAGATAGTCACGATGCTCTTTGATATTGTAAGAAAAAGCATGCAGTTTATCTAACTGATATGAAGATTGCTTCATAATGCCCTTTGAAAGGGTTCTAGCTGTTCCACCTATCCCAATGGCTAAAGTGTGCTTAAAATGCTTAGGGAGTCCCATAAGTTCTTTTTGTATATACCCAATAGCTTCTTTATTGCTAGCATCAGTACCAGGCGCTTTATCGAAAAATAATTCTTTCAGTCTGACTGTACCTAGGTTTAGTGAATAGGTATCAACGATACGTCCATTTTTCAAAAGTGCAATATCAGAGGAACCTCCGCCAATATCAATAGTTATGCCATCAATAACAGGAAGTAAATTAACAGCAGCAATGGCACCAAGGGAAGCTTCTTTTTGCCCGTCTATTATTTTAATGTAGAGACCAAGTTCCTGCTTTACCCACTGAGTAAATAATTTACCATTAGGGGCATCTCTAAGTGCAGAAGTTGCAACGCAAAGGGTTTTATTTGCTTGATATTTATCTATGGTATGAAGAAAAGATTTAAGTGTTAAAAAAGCACGTCGTATAGCAATAGGTTGAAGATAGCCATTTTTTTCATACGCTCCTTCACCAATGCGTACTTTAGATTTTTGCTCACATAGAAGATGAAAGCCATAACGACTTGTTTTCTCAAATATTACAAGTCTTGCAGAGTTGGAACCGATATCGATGACAGCGGTTCGTTTTGCCATACTAGATTATTCCAGTTCTGTTTGACGTTTATTATATTTGAACATGAGTTCTTCAACATTTTCAACGTTGTCTGGATCAGGAACTATACAGTCTACAGGACAGACTGATATACATTGTGGTTCGTCAAAGTGACCTACACATTCTGTACAGATATCTGGGTCAATAAGATAAATCGGATCATTTTCTTCTATTGCCTCATTAGGACATTCTTCCCTACATGCATCACATGCAATACATTCATCAGTGATTATTAATGCCATATTTACCTCGGTAGAAGTTAATGATTTAACTTCATGTTTATTTATTAGGAGTTATAGCCCAAGAAAGCTTATGCCCCAATTAAAAGTGAAGGAAATAGAAGATTTTACAGGTTTTCTAAGAAACTTGATACATCACTACATCCAGTTATATAGTTATACGATTTAAACTAGCTTATTTTTTTTGGAAAACAAAATCTATATCCCCGTCTTCTGACCGTTTCAATAGTAGAAATATCCAAAGGTTTATCCATTTTTTGACGAATTTGATTGATTGCTACTTCAATCACATTGGGAGTAACAAGTTCAGGCTCTTCCCATATGGCATCAAGAAGTTGTTCTTTTGATACAATTTGGTCTTTGTGCATGGCCAAATGGGTAAGTACTTCAAATGGCTTGCCCTTGAGTTCTATTTCTTCACCTTGATAGATAATTTTTTCTTCTTCAGGGTTGATAATAAGATCATCAATTTCTATGATATTAGAAGCCCCAAAACGGAGCTTAGCCTCAATACGAACAAGTAGAATATCATAATCAAGGGGCTTTCTGATAAAGTCATCAGCGCCACTCTTTAGTGCTTCTATCTCACTTTCTTTATCCATGCGACTGGAGAGAACTATAACAGATGCAGCGTTCACATCTTTTTTTATATCAGTAACCAGTGATATGTCTATATGACTTGAATGTTCCCAGCCTAGCAAAACTAAATCATAGTGCCTAATGTCAAGATAATACTTGGCATCTCCAAAATTTTCTGCAAGATCACACTGGTACTCAGATGCATGTAATTTATCAACAATAATTTTACCAAGTTCTATATCATTTTCAATGACTAATACTCTCATAAAGGGACACCTTTTTTATTTTCTAAAACAGTGTACAACATGATTATGTATCATACACACTAAATAGTACTTAACATTTACCTTCTAAATGCATACAAGTACGTCATCAACTATAAACTTAATCTAAAGTTAAGAATTTCTTAATTATAGCATAAAAAGAAGTTTTCTGAAAGTTTTTTTAAAAGATATAGGGGTTAAATTATTTTTGAAAATCCCAAGTGTGACTTAGTGCTACACAACAATTTTTTAAGATGTGTGGTTTTGAAATTTTTAAGGTAAGGGTGTTAATTTGGGGGTAAGTGATGTAAAGTAGGGTTTTTAGACCAAGGAGAGCTTCTTCAAGGAGCTTATATCGTTTTGATTTAAGTTCATTTTGAATTAAAAGTGACATATCTGCGTAGTCAATAAATTGTTCATTGCTATAATCATATGAAGCATGAAGGTCAATAATAACCTGCTGTTGTTTTTCTCGTTCAAAATCAAGTAAGCCGATAATGACATCAAAAGTTAGTGCTTCTATGTGTATAGTCATAAATTACACTTTACCTTCTTCTTTGTTAAAAATTCTTACAAGGTTTGGGATATGTTTGTAAAAGATGATAATCGAAATAATCCATATTGGTGCATGTGATTCTATCCCTAGAACCTCAGGGTAGATAAGATAGGAAGCAATAATAAATGCAACAAGGCCAATAAGAGATGACAGTGAGGATATTTTTAAACCTTTGGCTGCACCTAGCCAAACAATGATGGCAATGATGGCTGCCAAAGGCATCATCACTAAAAGAACACCAAAACCTGTGGCTACGCCTTTGCCTCCTTCAAAAAATAAAAAGGCAGAAAAACAATGTCCTATGACGGCAAGAACAGCTATCGTCCACATTACACCTTCAGGTGCACCGAGTAACTTTGCAACAAGAATGACAAAGATTCCTTTGATAGCATCTAAGAGGAGGGTTACAGCACCCAACTTTTTAGCAAGTTTTGGGTTATGTTCCTTTACAACCCGCAAAACATTGGTAGCACCGATATTACCTGAACCAGCCTGTTTGATATCTACACCTGCAAATTGTTTAGCAAGAAGATAACCAAATGGGATACTGGCAATAAGATATGCTGCCAAATAGAGTAAAATATTTTGATTTGTTAATAAGTCCATAATTAATCCACAATTAAAATTTATACTGTAACTAACTGATAGCTTAGACCTTAAAATGACTTT
>DQVJ01000019.1 GCA_015661795.1 Sulfurovum sp. | reverse complement strand
CCCCTAAAATAATAAAAATTCATAATCTCAATACATTAGTATACATATATATTGTAAAAAATATCTAAATAGTATCTAAAATAAATTAACTGTATAATACCTGTATGCTAAATACTCTACTCTCTATCCTTTTTGTCTATGTGTTCATCTTACTTGGGTATATGGCCAGACGTATTTTTAAAGAAGATATGAACACTAAAACACTCACATTGATGTCTGTTTATTTCTTACAACCCTTTGTCACCGTCTGGGGATTTTCTACAGCTAAACTACATTCTGAACATATCTTGGTACCATTATTTTACCTGGCTATTATACTTATCGTACTCATGCCAACAATTATTTTAAGCAAAATATTATTAACAGACATTAAAGAACGTGCTATCTTCTCCATAGCTGGATTTGTGGGAAATACTGGAAACATTGGTATCCCCCTAGGTATTGCTCTTTTTGGAGAAGATTCAGTTATATATACAACCCTTATCAACATTGCCAATGTCTTTGTGGTATATATCATAGGAGTATATATCTATTCGCGTGGCTCGTTTAGTATCAAAGATTCTCTTTTTAACATTGTCAAAATTCCTATTATTCCAGCTTCAGCTGTGGCCATTATGATCAATATCTATGATATACCACTAAGTGTTCAAATAAAAGAATTTTTTAAAATGGGTGCCTATGCAGGTATAGTTTTACAGCTCTTCCTGCTGGGTACATTTCTCCAAGGTATACGTCTCAGAGAACTTTCAAATAAGCTTCTTATTGGAACACTTAGTCAAAAATTCATCATCATTCCTTTTTTTACTATGTTCATACTCTCTTTTACAAACTTTTCACTGTTTGTGCAAGGTGTGATATTTATGGAGATGATGGTACCCTTAGCTATAGCTAATATCAACTTATCCTCATTGTATGAATGTAGGCCTAAGGATGTTACGTCACTGATTTTACTTAGTACTCTCCTATTTTTCCCTTTACTTTTTATTTTAAGTACTATAGTAAATCACTACTATTTGTGATAAAATAACTGCATATTTTTTTGGGAGGATTCTATGTCTAAAAAGACCCTTATCATTGGTGCTGGTGGTGTTGGTAATGTTGTAGCCTTTAAGTGTGCTATGAACAATAATACATTTGGAGAAATCACTCTTGCTTCACGTACACTTAGTAAATGTGAAGCCATTGCCAAACACATTAAAGAAAAGGTAGGTGTAAAGCTGCATACTATGGCAGTGAATGCTGATTTGGTACCTGAACTTGTAACACTGATAGAAAAAGTACAAGCAGACATAGTCATAAATGTTGCACTTCCCTACCAAGACCTAACCATCATGGATGCTTGTATTCAAACAGGTGTAAACTATCTAGATACAGCGAACTATGAGCATCCAGACACAGCAAAGTTTGAGTACAAAGACCAGTGGGGTAGAAATGCACTTTTTAAGGGCTCAAATATCATGGGACTACTCGGCTCTGGTTTTGACCCTGGTGTCACCAATGTCTTTTGTGCTTATGCACAAAAACACTATTTTGATGAAATACACAGCATAGATATACTCGATTGTAATGCAGGTGACCATGGCTACCCCTTTGCTACGAATTTTAATCCGGAGATAAACCTACGCGAAGTATCTGCTAAAGGCAGATATTGGGAAGATGGCACGTGGATAGAAACAGAACCAATGGCTATTAAACAAGTTTGGGATTACCCTGAAATAGGACCAAAAGATTCCTATTTACTTTACCATGAAGAGATGGAATCTTTAGTCAAACATATCAAAGGTCTCAAACGTATACGTTTCTTTATGACATTTGGTGAGTCTTACCTAACACATATGCAATGTTTAGAGAATGTAGGCATGCTTGGAATCAAAGAAATAGAACATAAAGGGATAAAAATTATTCCTATGGAGTTCTTGGCAACCCTACTCCCTGACCCCGCAAGCCTTGGACCACGTACCAAAGGAAAAACCAATATTGGTATTTTTGCAAAAGGTATCAAAGAGGGTAAAGAAAAAACCGTCTACATTTACCAAGTCACTGACCATGAGAAATGTTATGCAGAAGTGTTAAGCCAAGGGGTAAGCTACACAACAGGTGTACCTGCCATGATTGGAGCCAAACTTATACTAGAAGGGAAATGGCAAGGGAAAGGTGTCTTCAACATCGAAGAGTTTGACCCAGATCCTTTTATGGATGAACTTATGGTACAGGGACTTCCATGGAAAATTATGAAGCTTGAAGCAAATGAAAACAGACGTGTAGACTAATGTCATTTAATGGTTTCCCAAAAAAAGGCTTAACATTTCTTTCTAACATCATCACCAACAATTCCAAAGAGTGGTTGGATAATCATAAACAAGACTATGAAAAGTATATTGTGATACCCAACAAAGCGTATGTAGAAGAGATGGGAGAACATCTACAAATCCTTATCCCTCATATACATGCTATCCCTAAAGTAAACAAATCACTTTTTCGCATCTATAGGGACGCAAGGTTTCACAGACTAGACCCCATAAAAGAACGTATAGGTATTATCTTTTGGCAGGGCTCTACACATAGAATGCAAAGTGCCTCATTTTACATGCATTATGATCCTTTTGAAGTCTTTGTAGCTACAGGTATACGTAACTTCAAACCAGCACTTCTTTCACACTATAGAGAATACATTAAAAATGAATCAACACGTAAAGCGCTACACTTCATACTTCAATCACTCAAAGAAAAGGGGTATACAATAGCAGAAGAAAAATATAAAAGATTTCCTAAAGGATTTGAAGAACATACAGATAAACCTTATGCTTATTTGGCAAAATTTGGTTCTATGTATGCCTATCAAACATTTATTCCAGACCAAGTTTTTCATTCAAGCAAAATCATAAATCGAAACTTCAAGATTTATGAAGATATGTTAGCCCTACATCAATGGCTTTATTCACTCACTCTCTTTACACCAAAGCAATCATACTCATAAATCTACCGCTACAGCCCTTCTCTTTTCTATAAGAGAAAAACTTCTCATTTTCACAGGAAGTACATATAGTGCTCATCTCAATATTTGATTCTAGCAAACCAGCTTTTAAAAGTTGTTTTTTGTTTACCATAGGCAAATCAAGCATATATTTACCATTTTTAGATACATAAATACTTTCTGATGTATCAAAACAGTCTGAAACATTACTATCTACCTCATAACAGCATCTACCAATAGACGGTCCAATACCTGCTATAATATCTTCTGCTTCACAATTAAAAGTTTCACACATTTTTTTCACAGTCTTAGAAAGTATCCCCTCTTTTGTCCCTTTCCATCCTGCATGCACAGCTGCGATAATATTTTGTTTTTTATCTATAAGAAGGATAGGAACACAATCAGCAGTCAACATAGTAAGTACAATCCCTCTCCTGTCTGTTATCAATGCATCACAATTTTCAACCGCATTTTCTGTCGTCTCCCATCCTCTATGCTCTTTTGCTTTAACAATACGAATATAGTCACTATGCGTTTGATTTGCTACAATAAAACACATATTTTCATGCCATTGAAGCTCTTTAGCTATATGTTTTCTATTTCTTATAATGGTTGTTTTATCTTCACCTGTATGTAATGCCATTGAATTGTTATAGGGTATTGCACTCTTTTTAATCGTAATTGCATGTCTACATGCATCAATGTTGGTAAGGTTTTCAAATCTCTCGAAGCCAATCATTTTTAACCTTTTACTTTTTTTCTCAAGTCATAGATATCTTTTGATATAATATCTTAAAAATAGAGAAAAAATGGCATCTACATTAAAACCTGACAAACGTGTATATAAAAATTTTTCATACTTTTTAATGCTGCAACTTATCCCACTGTTTGTTATTTCTTCTTATCTTATTAGAGAAATCAACCCCAATCTCTTTACAAAACAAATGATTTACTACTTTATTGCTGCCATTGTCTTTTTTATCTCATTTATTATACCTTGGAGACGTATTATCTGGTGGTTTATACCTTTTTTTTACATTGCCAACCTTGGATTACTCATTGCTGTAGAGTTTATAGGAAAAAGTATCCTAGGAGCACAAAGATGGATTGAGATACCTGTGGTAGGACTCACTATACAACCTTCAGAATTTATCAAGGTATCAGTTATCATGATGTTGGGGTACCTTATCTCCAAAAGACCTCCTGAAGACAAAGGATATGGTCTCATACAATTCATTAAACTCTCCACCGTCATTGTTATCCCTTTTATACTCATTGCAAAAGAGCCAGACTTAGGTACGGCATTGGTACTTCTTATCACAGGGTATGGTATTTTATTCATTGTGGGAATTAACTGGAAAATATGGGCAGGTATTGTCATCATCTTAGGACTGAGTGCACCACTTCTTTATGGACAGTTAAAACCCTACCAAAAAAAACGTATTACTGACTTTGTCGGTAAACCCAGTTATCATGTCAATCAAGCATTAATAGCCATAGGTTCAGGAGGGCTTGAAGGACAATCAAAAAACAATGCCACACAAACACAACTTAAATTTCTACCGGTATCCTCAACAGATTTTATTTTTGCATATTTAGGCGAAAGATTTGGCTTTAAAGGGATGATGCTGGTCATTGCTCTTTATATTTTACTGATATTTAATTTATTGTATATCTCTGCTAAATATGCCAGTGATTATCTTATTAAAGCTTTTGCTTCAGGACTAGCATTTTTGTTGTTTGTATATATGGGAGTGAACATTTATATGATTATAGGTTTGGCTCCAGTTGTAGGTCTACCCTTGCCCATGTTTAGCCATGGAGGAACTTCATTTATTATTTTTGCAGTAATCTTTGGAATTCTTCAAAATTTAATTACTTTTAAAGACTACAGTCGATATACTTCTGACTCGAAAATAACTATGATTTCGAAAGAAAAACCAGCAATCAAATAAGGGTCCTTAGCTCAGCTGGTTAGAGCACTCGGCTCATAACCGAGTGGTCCGGGGTTCGAGTCCCCGAGGACCCACCACTTCTCACTTTATTACAACAAAATTTATTTGCACTATATCAGTCATCCAAATTATATTTACATATAATATGATATTACATTATTCAACAATTTTACATGTAAGTACAGAATCAACCATACCCTGTGCAATCTGTTCAGTACCAACTACTATTTCATAATTTGGAAATTCTTTTAATAATTCATCTTTTTCTTTAAACTGATTCACTTTTATGATAACTTTCCCTTTTGTAACAATTTTAGAAAGTACGTTACACACTAAATGTAATTTTTTACTGTTATCCAAGGCTATTACTATTGCACTGGCTTCAGAAATATTGACTGATTCTAAGATACTCCGTTTGCCTGCATTACCAAAAATAACATATTGTCCACTTTTTTGTGCCTCTTTAACATTATGCATGTTACTTTCTATTGCAATATATTTTACACCATTTTCTTCAAGTTTTTCACAAACTTTACGTCCCAATCGACCATATCCAAGCACAATGATATGATCGCGTAAATCATGTTCTTTTCTCATCTCAACATCCATGTTTTCCTCAGTATGAAGTATCAGACTTGCTAAAAAAGATATATTTCGCAATACAAAAGGTGTCATAATCATAGACAATATAATCGTAGCAATTAATACTTGAGAAATAACTGGGTTCACTAACTCTTCTACATTGGCAAGTTCAAAAATCACAAGACCAAACTCACCTAGCTGGAAAAGTGCTAAAGATGTTTTTAGAGCTACACGCTGACTTGATACTACTCTTAACAATACATATAAAATTCCCATTTTCAGTACCGTTAAAAGTACTAACAAACCTATAATAGTTCCCAAATATTCTCTAATCACTGAAAAATCTATCTGCATCCCTACCGTAATAAAAAAGATACCCAACAATAAATCTCTAAAAGGAATCAGATCTGCTTCAACTTGATGCTTGTAATGTGTTTCCGCGATAATCATACCTGCTATAAATGCACCCAATGAATACGAGAAGCCTAAAGAATGTGCGAGTACAGAGGCTCCCATAACTAGAAAGAGTATAGAACCTATAAAAATTTCATCTGAATTACTTTTGACTACTTCATTAAAAAAAGGTTCTAGGATATATTTTCCAAATGCCCATAAAATGATAAATAATATGATAGCATCCAAAAATGTTTTTAATAACAATGTACCTAATGAAAAATCACTTGCAGAAAAAATGGTTATCATTAAAAGTATAGGAATCACCATCATATCCTGAAAGATTAATATCCCCAATGAACGCCTTCCATACTCATTATTAATTTCACGATTGCTGTTGAGCAATTTTAATACAATTGCAGTAGAAGAAAGAGCTAATGCAGCCCCTATAATAATGGATGATTTCACATCAATATCAAATAAATAATAAGAAATAAAGAAAAAAACCAAAAGGCTGATACCTACTTGCAAGCCACCATAAACAAAAACTTCTTTTCGCATTTTCGAAAGATGATGAATAGAAAATTCAAGTCCTATAGTAAACATTAAAAATACTATTCCAAATTCTGCGATGATATGCAACTCTTTTGAATTGTTGGCATGTGTAAGTTGTAAAAAATAGGTAATGAAGATACCTGTAACAATATATCCAATAATAGTAGGAATATGAAACTTAGTAAGAATAATATTGATAATAGTAGCTATAAAAATAGTTAAAACAATGATTTCAAGCATAATATTTTTTCTCCTTATATCCAACTAACTAACAGAAAATGTAAGTATACCCTATATCCATTCTCTTTTATAAAAAATAAAGTACATAACAGACAATATGCTATACTTAAACATATCAACAATAAAAGGTAAAATCATGAAAAACCTTCTCATTTTTCTCGTGATATCTCTCAGTATGTTCTCTATTCAAGGCTGTGCAACACATCAAAATTTTGTAAAAAAATATGACTCATGGTTGGGTCAAAACATTCATAGTCTCATGAAACAAATCGGTTATCCAGACACGACTTATGTACTGGCAAACAAAAATCAAGTGTATGTATATGAACGTTCTAATATATATAGTATACCTTCTATACCCATAATGAGTTATGGCTATGGTTATGGTGGATATTATGGAAGTTATGGCATGCTTGGATATAGTAATGATATTGTATACCAGTCATGTAAATTATTTATAGAAACTGATCAAAAAGGTATAATTGTTAAATGGGGTTCAAGAGGAAATAATTGCATTTCAAATTGATTCATCATATTGTTATGCAATTCTTCTCATCATCAAATTCTCAATTATTCCTCAAAAATAATAATATCATACGCAGAAGTTGTCACCAATGCTTTACTTACATGTACGGAACCATTACGATTTACTTTTGAAAGTTCTTTTCTAAGCTGATCTATTTCAACTTGCATTTGATCTATTTGTTCTTTAAGTTGCAATGCAATATCGACACCAGCAAGATTGACACCCATTTGACGTGTGAGTCTCAAAATAAGCTTCATACGGTCAATGTCACGTTGTGAATATAAACGCATTCGTCCTTGGGTACGAGAGGGTTCAACCAAACCTTCTCTTTCATATTGCCTCAAAGTCTGAGGGTGAATATCCAACATAGTTGCTACTACGGAAATAAGATATACAGGTTCATCATAACTATGCATAAAAAATCCTTTATAATTATAGTTTAGCTTCTAAAGCCTTCTTTAAGTCGTCATCAAGGGTATCTACATCTGGTAAAACAACATTTGCAACTAAATACAAGTCACCTCTCATAGCTGTTTTTCTATCTGGTACACCTTTACCTTTTAATCTAAATTTTTGACCATTTTTTGTATTTTTCGGTACTTTTAACGACACTTCCTTTTCAGGAGTATCCACTGCGATCTTCCCTCCAAAAAGTGCCTCTTTTAGTGGTACATCAAATATTTTATATAAATTATCACCTTTTCTTTCATATTCGTCAGAAGCTGCTACCTCCACCTGTATGAGTAAGTCACCCACTTGTCCCTGATAGTGTTTTCCTTTGCCACGTACACGCATGGTTTCACCACTTTTGATACCTGCAGGAATCTTAATATCAAAACTTTGACCATTGGCAGATACCTGATGCTTTCCCCCTGTCACAGATACCATAAATGGAATAGTAATACGCGCCTGCATATCAAGGTCTGGACCAGAAAAACCACCACCAAAGCCTCCAAAACCACCTTGTGAACTGCTAAAACCTCCTCCTCCACCAAACATTTGACGTAAGATTTCATCAAGGTCTACACCCCCTCCTTGTGAGGATGCAAAGTCATGGAAATTTTGACCACCAAACATTGAATCACCATACTGATCATATTGTGCTTTTTTCTGCTCATCTGACAGTACTTCATAAGCAGCATTAATTTCTTTAAATTTATCGACTGCACTCTCTTCTTTGTTAATATCAGGATGATATTTTCTTGCAAGTTTCCTATAAGCTTTTTTGATTTCGTCAGCAGAAGCATTTTCGCCCACACCAAGTGTTTCATATAAACTTTTTGACATATTCTTTTCCTACTTGTATATAACATACAATAATTAGATTTTTGTGAATTATATCAAAAAAGTTTAGTCGATGTCAATCAAGTTTAAATAATTATTGACAAAATAAAAACTCACCTTACACAAATAAAATGAAAAATACTTAATTAAATTAGCTTCCATATTTTAAAAATTAACAAAAAATTAACAAAAAATTAACAAAATTTAAGAAAAATAAGGAACTATTTTGATGATGTTTGATAGAATTATGCAAACAAAACTTATTTTCTAGGGGGAAATAAATCATGAAAAACATATTACTATACCTTTCAGTAGCATTGGCTATGGCTGGATGTACAACAAAAGATGATCTCATTTTATTTAATGAAACGAATGTTACGTTACCTGGTGCTAAAAGAAGCATAACTGACCTAAGCAAAGCAGAAAGATACGACTATCGAATAGTCCCACATGATAGAATTTCTATCACTATGTATAATCAACCTGAACTAGGAACAACCAGTGTTCAAAGTCAAAAACAAGATGTCAGTGGTGTTCTTGTGGATTCAAAAGGATATGTGAGGTTACCACTTGTTAAGTCTATACATGTTGCAGGTCTTACTCAAACTGAAGCACAAAGAAAAATTGAAAAAGCCTACAGTGCTTTTCTAGAAGATGCAGAAGTTTCACTGGAGGTTCTTAATAAAAGAGCTTATATATTAGGAGAAGTAAACAAACCTGGACCAATAAGACTCTTTAATGAAAAAGCCACACTTTTACAAATACTTGCTCAAGCAGGTGATCTAACAGATTCTGCAAATAGACACGCCATTGTGGTAATGAAGCACAGAAACAAAAAAGTCCACACACAGACTGTTAACTTAACAGGTCCAGATTCACTTAAAGTGGCTACGATGATGATTTATCCTAATGATGTTATTTACGTTACGCCAACTAATATGAAAGCATACAATCAAGGTCTGAAAGAACTATCACCTTCCTTCCAATTTGTAGGAGCTATTACACAACCTTTAGTTAATATTAAATACCTATCTGATAATTAGAAAATTAAATGCAACAAGCTAACCGAAGAAAAAGTGATCATAAAGTTGAGGAGAATATCTTAAAGGATATTCTCCTTACTGTCAGCCACTATAAATGGTCCATCCTTACTACTGCTCTTATAACTTTTTTACTAGCCTTTTATTTACTTTATTTTAAAATGAATATCTATCGTTCTTCTGCTCTCATAGAAGTGAAGTCAAGTGCATCAAAAGGTGGCATGTCGAAAGGTGATTTTTTAAGTGGTGCCTTTTCTGGGTTTGGAAGTTCTAATGTTGACAAAGATATTGAAATTTTAAAAACCTTTCATGTAAATAATATTGTACTTAAAAAAGTGGATTTTCATACACGATATTATATAAATAAAGGACTTAAAGAAGTTGAATTGTATCCCAATGTACCTATAAATATAAATAATCTCGTGATCCTCAATGATGAAATAGAAGGTTATAAAATAGAAATAAACCCTGTAGCTAATGGTTTTACACTACAAGTAGATAACACATTAAAAAATAAAATAGAACATTTTCTTTTTAATAAAGAAATTACTATATTAGATGATGAAAAAGTGTACCCCTTTGGACAACCTATAAAAACTCCTTATTTTACATGTATTGTTGAAAAAAAAGAAATCTTCGAAGAGGCACTATATTTTGTATTCAATACTGATAATAGAAGTATTTTCGAAAGTATAAAAGGTAGTTTACTCATCGGTCAAATTAATCCAGATGCACCGTTAATAGAAATTGCTTTTACTGATACTATGCCAAATAGAGCTAATGAATATGTAAATGCATTGGCAGAAAGCTTTATAGAACAAAGTATAGCGGAGAAGAGCAAAGGTAATAATAGAATAATCAGTTTTATAGAAAAACAACTTTCAGAAATTAAACTAAAACTAAATGATTCTGAAGCAAAACTAGAAAAATATAGAATTGAATATCAGGCAATAGAGCCAAGTTTACAGGCACGAACATATATTACAGAATTGAGTAAAATAGATATAGAACTTTCTCAAAATGAGTTGAAAAAACTTTTAATTGATAATCTCATTACCTTCGCAAAAGAAAAGAAAGATCTTGATTCTATAGCACCATTTCTAATGGAACTCAAAGATCGTTCAACAACAGATCTTATCTCTAAGTTACAAGAAGCACAAATAACAGAAGAAGGTCTAAGAGCACAGTTTTCTTCAAAACACCCTGGTTTCATTGCTGTTCGTAAACAGATATCATACATTAAAAAGAAATTAATTCTTAATATTAAAAATTTAAAACTAAGTCTCTCACACAGAAATAAAAATTTACTAAAATTAAAACAAGATTATGAGAAGAAACTTAAGTCTATGCCTACAAAAGAAAGAACATTAGTAAATCTACAAAGAGACTATCAGGTAAGTTCCGAGACGTATAAATATTTGCTTCGAAAAAAATCTGAGAATGAAATGATAAAGGTAGCTGTGCTATCAGATTATAGAATAGTTGACTATGCCTATAATAACTATGTACCAATTGCACCAAAACGAAAACTTTTTCTTTTAGTATTTTTAATGCTTGGTTTTGTTTTAGGTATTTCTCAAGCCTTTTTACGTAATTTTTTAAATGATAAAATTCAAGGTAAAGATGATATTGAAAATCGAACAAGACTACCTATTTATGGTATTATTCCTGCTTTAAAACAAAAAATGGTGAGACTTGAAGTTTATAAAGATACAAAGTCACCTTTTTCTGAAAGTTACCGAAGTCTACGTACTAATTTACAGTTTACACGTACTGATAATAAGCGTGGTAATGTTATATTGATGACCTCCACTATTGCAGGTGAAGGAAAAACAACCACTGTAGCAAATTTAAGTGCTATTTTCCAAATGGCAAACTATAAATGTATTGTTATTAATCTAGATATGAGAAAACCCGCCTTACATCATTATTTTGATGTACTCAATACTGTAGGTATGAGTACTTATCTGAGTGGAAAAAACAATATAGTAGACATTATTCAAGAAACACCTTTTGAAAACTTGAATGTTATTACCTCAGGGCCTATCCCACCCAATCCTTCAGAACTTATACTTTCAGATAAATTAGAAGAATTATTAACTATTCTAAAAGAGGAATATGACTATATTTTTATAGACAGTGCTCCTATGGGTCTTGTAGCTGATACAATGCACCTGATGCAGTTCGCTGATCTTAATCTCTTTGTATTTAGAGAAAGATATGCTAAAAAATCCTTCATTACAGACTTAAATACCCTTATCATCAAACATAATTTGAAACGTATAGGTATCATACTTAACGCAGCAAATTTTTCATCAAGTAGATATGGTTATGGTTATGGTTATGGTTATGGTTATGGTTATGGAGAGGACAAGAAAAAATAATATGATTGCATCAATTGTTAACCACTACTCTATTAATACAACACTTGACAAAGTATAAGGTTATTCTTCTATCATATTGAAAAGGAGTTTTTTTGATACAAAATAAAAGAGCTGTATACTAACATTGACTCATCATAAACGGTATGTATGAATAATTCTTTATATAGATTAAAGGGTAGTTGACTTTTTTGGATACCCTATACATCTAGTGCATGACCTATAAAAGTTAAAAAAATAATGAATACTAGAATCTTTAAGGATGTCTTTGAGTATAATAAAATGTTAAGTATGCTACATAAAAATACAATCTACACATAAAATAAATCTAAACACAGAAGGTAAAAAATGAAAAAAGTACTCATAGTTTTTGGAACAAGACCAGAAGCGATTAAAATGGCTCCCTTGGTGCTTGCATTTCAAAAATATGTACCTGAAATTGAAACAAAGGTATGTGTTACAGCCCAACACCGAGAAATGCTAGACCAAGTATTACATATATTTGATATCAATCCTGACTTTGACCTCAATATCATGAAACCTCGACAGGATTTGTATGATGTTACAAGTAATATTTTACTTGGTATAAAAGAAATTTTAATTAGCTATAAGCCTGATGTTGTCTTGGTACATGGTGATACTGCAACCACTTTTACTACGGCACTGAGTGCATTTTATCAAAAAATACCTGTAGGTCATGTTGAAGCTGGACTGCGTACAGGTGATATCTATAGCCCCTGGCCAGAAGAAGCCAATAGAAAACTGACAGGCGCACTTACTACATACCACTTTGCTCCCACCCACACAAGTAAAGATAATCTTTTAAAAGAAAATGTCAAGATAAATGACATTTATGTAACAGGAAATACTGTCATCGATGCATTATTTTGGGTACTTGATAAAATCAATAGCACAGAAAGTTTAAAACAAGCATTAGCCCAAAAAATAGGTAATGAATTTACAGGATTTGAGGATGAAAATAAATTTGTCTTAATCACAGGACATAGAAGAGAAAACTTTGGACAAGGCTTCTTAGATATGTGTAATGCTATTAAAACTTTGGCAAAAAAACATCCTCAAATAAATTTTGTTTATCCAGTACATCTCAATCCAAATGTGCAAGAACCAGTATTGAAGTTACTTTCAAATATTCAGAATATATTTCTTATTTCACCACTAGAATATGAACCCTTTATATACTTAATGAGTAAATCCTATCTAATACTGACTGACAGTGGTGGTATACAAGAAGAAGCGCCTAGCTTAGGAAAACCTGTACTTGTCATGAGAGATACAACAGAAAGACCAGAAGCTATAGATGCAGGTACAGTAAAACTTGTCGGTACAAACCCTCAAAATATTATTGACCAAGTAACAAAACTCATTGAAGATAAAAAGTGTTATGAAACTATGCGTCAAGCACATAATCCTTATGGTGATGGTTATGCATGTGAAAAAATAGTACAGTATATAAAAAATAAAATTTAGTTTTTATTTTTATTTTTATTTTTTTCTGCTTTCTTCCGTCTCTTAAGACGTTGGTCAAACAAATTTAAATAAATATAAAATAATAATAAAAATAAAATCAATGAAATAAGATTGTTAGCCTCACTTACTTGATAGCCAATGAGAGAAAACACCATTTGCATCATTACCAATATCATTACCGTATAACGCACATCTCCTTTCATATTAAACAAAAAATGATGCATATGATTCTTGTCAGCTTGAAATGGTGACTGACCACGCTGTATTCGTCTAGTCATCACTATAAAAGTGTCCAATATAGGTAAAGCAATGATAAATAAAACCGATGCAGGTGTAATATATTGCAATGAATGTATACTTAAAATCACTATTACCATTCCTAGTGCCAAAGAACCACTGTCTCCCATAAATATCTTCGCAGGATTCCAATTAAATAATAAGAATGCCAATAGACTTACTGTAAAAAATGAAGATAATGTCATAAGAAGTTCATCTTTATGTTCCAATCCTATAGCAAAAAAAGTTATAAATATAACAATGGCAATAGATGCAGCTAAACCATCTAATCCATCCATTAAGTTCAGTGCATTCGTATAACCTGCAATTGCAAAAAAGGTAAAAGGAAAAACAAACCATACAGGCAAAATAATTTCATAACCAAAGTATGTACCAAAAGAATAAATAGCAATATCATTCATATACAACAATACCGATGCAAAAAAGATGAAAATAAATTTTATTTTAGGTGAAATATTTTTATAATCATCCCATATACCAGATATAAATACAATGGCAATAGCCAAATATACATAATAATATGTTATGAAATAATCAAAATCAAACAATAACAAAGTAAAAAATACTGACAAAACAAAAGGTATACCAGCCCCTCTGGGTATCATTTTATCATGCATGCTACGTTCATTGGGTATATCTACAAGTCCAAATTTGTCAGCATACCGTATTAAAACAAATATAGTAGTATACGATATGATAAAAATGCTAATGAGTGGTAATATATTCATAAAATATTATATCTCCTAGTTAATCAAAGCTAGCTAAATATGCTACACTCATTGCCATTTTAGATTTTATATTGCTTTTAGGAAGATTATGTCAATATATTGTAAATTTTAAAAGAATTATTACATAATTGAATGTGGTATGATTGAATATATATTCATTTAGATTTAATGTTGGTAATGCTTAGGTAATATTATCAGGGCATAATGCTACTGGCAAACATAACTAAATTTATTATTTATATGATACCTATACTTTATCTTAAATGATGAACAGTACAATATTAGGCCAAACTAACTGTGAAGTTAGGACGGAAAGCTTCAGGTCTTTGCTTGCAAAGATGGCTGGGTTGCATTTATTTACTACCATAACATCTTTGATGTATGGAAATAAACTACAACTTCATAAGTAAACCTCACTAAACCTAATTTATATTGTAAATATCTTTAATAGAAAGAGTATATATCATATTTTATCATAAAAATAAGTCGAAGTAATGTTATGGTAATGATAATATACTATTATGCCATCGAAGAAACAGAATCTATCATTTATAAGGATATACAAATAATGAATTTAAAACAAAATATACTCATACTCTCTTGCGCTGCACTACTTACTGCTTGTGGTGGAGGGGGTGGTGCTAGTGATAATATATCTACCGCAGGAACAGGCACGACAGGTATTACAAACCCTTCAAACAAAGCCATCCAAAGTGGACAAATCACTGATAATACAACAGGTGAACCGCTTGTAAAT
>DQVJ01000207.1 GCA_015661795.1 Sulfurovum sp. | reverse complement strand
ATGTCTAACCACTATCATCTACTCATAGAGATACAACATGAAAACCTTTCTAAATTTATGAAGCAAATAAACGCTAACTACGCTATCTACTTCAATAAAAAGTATAAACGTTCAGGACACCTTTGGCAAGGAAGATTTAAATCTTGGTATGTGACAGATGAGGCTTACCTCTATACGCTTATGCTCTACATAGAACAAAACCCACTTAAAGCCAATATGGTACAAGTGTTAGAAGAGTATCCTTACAGTTCATACCATTACTTCCTAGATGCAAAAAATATACCCAAATGCCTAAAACAGTCATGGGTAGTACAAAACTTTTTAGATGATATAGAAGCCATACAGGCATTTTTAAATAGCACCGTAGATACTTCACAACTAGATGAGATGAGAAAAGCATCTTCTTTGGTAGAATCATCGAATATAGACAAGAAACCTGACGAGGTAAAACTAAGAAAAATATTGGAAAAAGAAAGAGATACAAAAGAGAGAAACAAGCAAATAGCCAAAGCCTATAAACAAGGCTATTCTCAGCATATGATTGCTAAAGTATTGGAACTTAACCAAGCAACTGTGCAGAGGATTATAAAAAGGACTGAAGTATGATAGCATTAGCATCACCTGACATCTATTCTTCACCTATTCTTCAGATAAAGACATCGCAACAATGAACATGTTAGAATAAGAAAAAATGATATGCAAATAATAAGATATTCACTATGAAATCTAGTATGTATGGTGACATATATACAATTACAGATAAAGAAATAGGGCTTAAATTAGTTTAAACCCAAAAACAAATATAAAAGGAATCACATGAAATATATTATAGGCTCACTATTCACAGTGTTGTTTGTCGCAGGATGTACCTCTTTAGACCCAAATACTGGAGGTGGGGAAGTATATATGCATAATGGTATCAATTTTGGATATGACAGAGATACTCTCTTTAAAAAAGGTGTACAAGATGCGTGTCGCACAGCAGACGGATACTACACAAAAAACCGTAAATTGTTTAATACCAACATAAGCTATAAGACTGGCTGGGAAGATGGTCGTCTTCAGTGTAAAGGTAAGTGAGCCAGATGAAGTTATTGTTTAAAACGATCTTACTGTCTTTTTGTTTTTCATGGACTGCATTAAGTGCTGCAGCTGTGGAGTATCAAGAGATATATGAGCAAGAGGGTGAGGCCTTTAGAAAGCAGATGCAAGAAGAGATACAAAAAGCTGTGCCTTTGGCATCTACTGGAGTACGAGAAATGTATGAGGGCATCGATTATATGCCTGTATGGGTAGATAAAGATTATTTGACACATTATGCTGAACTTCTGGCATCTGAGCTTAAAGATGATTTTGACAAAGGATTATACAAAGAACTTGTAGCACAATATAAAAAACTTTTACCTGATGCAAACAGAGTATTTGCTTCTGATTCTTTGCAAAACAAAGTTGCTTTGGAGTTGGGCATCATGAAGCTGTATTTGGCGCATATCAAAGAGATACTACAAAAGAAAAAGAGTAAACATACAGCACTTTCTTTGTTACAGCTTTCTCTTAAAGATAGAAGTCTTATTTCTGCACTCAATGCTATTACAAAAGAACGTATTATGTACCGTACCGTCGCCCTTGATAAAAATATTACATTTATCAAAGAGGCTGAAAAGATGGATATCACATATATCCAAAAACTCAAAAAAGGGAGTGATAAAGAGAGACTGAAAGTGATGTATGAGATGCTTGACTTTCATCCTGTATGGGTAAGCGAAGCAGGATTGTCTAATTATACCAAAGAACTTTTTATACAAATTTCTCAAGATATTACCTTGGATAAACACAGTAAGACTTATGCACACTATACAAAACTCAATGAGACACTTTTGCCTAAAGAGAAAGAAAAAATCGTTGCACTCGAATTTGAGATCGCTAGATTGTATCAATCTTATATGTCTCATATGCTTTATGGACAGATAGATTGGGAAAAGTTTCAGAATGTATTGAAACATAAACGTAATGCAGACTGGGTTACACATAATGTACTTCTCTCTCCTGAATCACTTCTTATAGAATCTCTTAAGTATAAATCTTTGGCATTTGCTTTTAAAGAAGCTACGCCAGTTTTTCCTTTGTATGATAAACTCATGGGAGCACTTCAAAAATACCAAGACATCGTTGCAAAAGGTGGCTGGGAGACTTTACCTGATTTTAAAGACTTGAAACCAGGTAAACAAGCATCTATAGTCCCTGTATTAAGAGAAAGGTTGAAGATGGAAGGGGATTATATACCTTGTGGTGAGAATAATGAAACAGAACTTTATGATGAGTGCCTTGTAGAAGCTGTGAAAATATTTCAAGCCAGACATGGTCTGACAGCAGAAGGTTTTGTTGGGAAAATGACCCGCAAATCATTGAATGAAAGTGCAGAGTCAAAAGTGGCACGTATCAAGCTCAATCTTGACCGTATGAAATGGGTGAAGCGTAGTCATGACCGTTATCATATATGGGTGAATATCCCAGGGTATCAAATGTATGTCTTTGATGAAGATGAACTTATTGAAACTATGAAGGTCATCGTAGGAAGAAACGGACACAATACACCAATTTTTTACAACAGAGTAAGGACGATAGTACTCAACCCATTTTGGCGTATACCCGCAAGTATCATTCGTCATGAAATAATTCCAAAATTAAAGAAGAATCCTAACTACACCAATAAAAAGAAAATAGAAATTCATACGGGTTACTCTGAACACTCTCCACGGGTCAATCCTCATAAGGTCAATTGGTATAAATATGGACGGAAACTGCCACCATATAAGTTTATGCAGTCTCCAGGAAAACATAATGCATTGGGAAAGGTTAAATATCTGTTCCCTAATAAATATTCTGTATATATGCATGATACCAACCAACCTTATCTCTTTGATAAAGATATAAGAGCATTGAGTCATGGTTGTATTCGCCTTCATAAACCATTTGAATTACTTGAAGTTTTTTCAAAAATAGATCGTAAAATAGACGTTGGAAAAACAGAATCTATACTTAAAAACAATAAAAAAACACCGATACGATTGAGCAATTCTATCCCTGTAGATACCATTTATCTTACAACATGGGTTGAGAATGATGATACTGTGGCATTTAGAGATGACATCTATGGGTATGATAAGATACAGTTGTCTTCATCAAGCAAACAATAAAGGATAATACATGAGAAATATTTTTAGATTTGTAGTGGTTACATTAGTATTAATCACTGTTATACAGGCAAAGGAAAAAAGAGAAGTAGTCGTTTCAAAATTTAAACCCCAAGCCACAACAATAACACCGTTAAGTATCACTGAGTTTGAGGTAAAAGATAAAAATGGAGATACTAAAATAGTAAATCTCAAAGGTAAAAAATTCATTGTAGTTTCCGTAAGTGAGCCAGGGAGTGAAGGTAGATCATACGCAGTAGATGAAGATGGAAGTATTTGGTGGGTAGATAAAATCTCTTCAGGTGCATATGGAGGTCATGAAACACCTAACGGAATTTTCCCTATTATCTTAAAAAGACGTTATCATATGTCCTCAACACATCCTTCTTCTGATGGAGTGAACAATATGGATTTTGAAATGCTGTTTACCAATCAAGGACATGCCCTGCACTTAGGTAATATAAGAGCACTTTCTCACGGTTGTATTCATGTAGGAAGAAAAGATGTTGAAGCCATGTTTAGGTGGGTAGATACTAAAACAAAAGTGGTCGTAATGAGAGGGCATTATGGACAATTTTTAGATAAAGAACTTGAGACTTTCAAACAAGATATCAAAACGTATGACAGAACACACTAAAAAACACTGCATTAAAATGTTGAAATAAGAGGAAGAATGGTATGAAAAATTTAGGGTCTAGTAAACTTTAGAGGTTATTTTTTCTAAGATTCTTCAATAGTATAACGAGGTGATAATCTAGATGGGGTTAACTTTGGTTTTGGGTTGAGCTTTTAAGATGAGAGTTTATTTACTCATTATGATTGTGTTAAGTGGGTTACTATTTGCTTCAGAGTGTGAAATTCACCTTGAAAAAATACAAAATGACGAGAGTCGCTTTACGCTTACTTTGACACATGATAAAAACTGGGAAGTGCTCATGGATGAGCATACAGGTAAAATAGTACTTGTCTCAAAAACTGTGGATTATAATACTTCAGAACCTAAACACTTTAAAAAAGACAATACCCCTGTTGATCAACTTATCAACCTGGCAAAAAGTAAGTTGGGAGACAGTTATGTTTATGCTGCTACAGGCCCTGACCATTTTGACTGTTCTGGTTTTGTATATTATGTATTTAAAGAAAATGGAGTGGCAATACCCCGCACTTCTTTATTACAGTCTAAAAGTGGTGAAAAATTAAATCGTCAAGAAATTAGAAGAGGTGATATACTCTTATTTGATATGCACGACAGAAAACATATTAACCATAGTGGCATATATCTCGGTAATGGCAAGTTTATCCATTCCTCGTCAGGTAAAGTGTTTGGTGTAACAATTTCAGATTTAGATAAAGGGTTTTATAAAGATAAGTTTCGCTGGGGTGTACGTAAAATATTATAAATATATGTATTAAGCCCAAATACGATAAAATCGCATGTATAATAGAAGAAATATAAGGTAAAAAATGTTTGATACTTTAACCGATAGTTTTAAAAATGCCATAGGCAAGATACGTTTTCATGATGAT
Organism: Sulfurovum sp.; assembly: GCA_015661795.1. Lineage (GTDB taxonomy): Bacteria > Campylobacterota > Campylobacteria > Campylobacterales > Sulfurovaceae > Sulfurovum. The sequence goes on along the minus strand of DQVJ01000207.1, from coordinate 24 downwards.
GAAAAAGCACTTAAAAAAGCGACT
>DQVJ01000287.1 GCA_015661795.1 Sulfurovum sp. | reverse complement strand
TCGTCATAGTTGATACGACCATCTAGCTCTACACCATAGGTAAATGAAGAATAGTTCTTCCCAGAAAAACTTGGCTTAGACCCATGTGTCAAGTGTCCACCATGACTAAGATCCATACCTAAGATTTTTTCTCCAGCCTTAAGTAATGCAGCATACACTGCACCATTGGCTTGTGACCCTGAGTGTGGCTGTACATTTGCATAAGAGCACTCAAAAAGTTCACACGCTCTGTCAATAGCCAGTTGCTCAACCACATCAGCAAATTCACATCCCCCATAGTAACGTTTATACGGGTAACCTTCAGCATATTTGTTCGTAAATACAGAACCCATTGCTTCCATCACAGCAGGCAGTGTAAAGTTCTCAGAAGCAATCATCTCTAAGTGGTCAGTTTGTCTCCGCCTTTCATTTTCAATAGCAGCAAATATTTCTGGGTCAAATGATTCAATTTCGTATGACATAGGGTTCCTTTTGGTTTAATGTTGTATTTATATCAAATTTAATTTAATCTTACCTTGATAAAGTTAAATTAAATGTGTTGAGCAAAGCCCAACATATAATAATTATGTCCTCTCAGAAACACGATCTTTACATGCTGCCACGTCCATACAGAACATCCCTTTACCTTTTTTAGCAGGTTTAAGTTCTTCCATGACATCATGTCCACATTTTTTACACTGAGATGAGGCATCTACTTTTGGTGCAACTTGCTCAACTTCTGGACGCATGGCAGGGAAGAGCAATACATCTCTAATGGTATGTTGGTTGGTAAGCATCATCACCAAGCGGTCGATACCTATGCCTTCACCAGCTGTGGGTGTCATCCCATAACCTAGGGCTTTGACAAAGTCTGTGTCCATATGCATGGCTTCATCATCTCCTGTAGTTTCTTTGGTAGTAACTTGTCCCATAAATCTTTCGTACTGGTCTAGAGGGTCATTAAGTTCGGAAAATCCGTTGGCTATCTCTTTGCCTGCCATAAAAAGTTCAAAACGTTCTGTGACTTCAGGGTTTTTATCGTTACGACGTGCCAAAGGAGAGATGTCTACTGGATAGTCTGTAATGAAGGTAGGGTTGATAAGTTTGCCTTCTACAAATTCATCAAAAAGTTCTGCCTGTACATAACCCAGTGTCCAGTTGGCATCTGTTTTTAAGTTACGCTCTTTTAAGTAAGCCAGTCCAGCATCTCTGTCAGTAGCCACTTCATGTGGTACACCACCGATGTCTACAATAGCGTCTACCCAAGGTATTTTTGCAAATGGTGTGCTAAAGTTTATTTCGATGTCACCATAAGGTAATGTTCTGTTTAGTTCTAAAGTGTCAAAAAGGTAGTCAAACAACTCCTCAGTCACTTCCATCAGTTCGATGTACGTTTTGTATGCCCAGTAAAACTCAATGGAGGTAAACTCAGGGTTATGTGTAGCATCTATGCCTTCATTTCTGAAGTTTCTATTGATTTCAAATACTGCGTCCATACCACCTACAATGAGACGTTTGAGGTAAAGCTCAGGAGCTATGCGCAGGTATCTGTCTACACCTAGAGCATTATGGTGCGTGGTAAAAGGCTTGGCATTGGCTCCACCTGGTATTGGGTGCATCATTGGTGTTTCAACTTCTAGAAAACCTTTGTCTTCAAAAAATCTTCGTATACCTGAGACGATGCGAGAACGAAGTTTAAAACGTTTGGTGACTTCTGCATCCATAATCATGTCAAGGTAGCGTTGTCTGTATTTTATCTCTTGGTCTTGTATACCATGAAACTTTTCTGGCAAAGGGAATATAGCTTTAGTAACCAGATTTACTTCTAAACAGTGAAGTGTAAGTTCACCCGTACCTGTGACAAAAGGGTAACCCTTTGCTTCGATGATATCACCGACTTCAAAAAGTTTTTTGACTACATCATTGTAGTAGCCCTCGGGAAGGTCATCACGGTTAAAGTAAAGTTGTACGAGTCCATCTGTATCTTCTATCTTAGCAAAGGCTGCCTTCCCCATGATGCGTACAAATTTGATACGCCCTGTGAGTGTGTAAGACTTTGTTTTATCTTGCTTCATTTCTCCTTCATCTACTTCTATGTCATGCACATAGTTACATTCACTTAAAAATGTCGATGAAGGTATGCCTTTTTTGACTTGGTTTGGGTAAGGGTTAATCCCTTTTTCTCTGAGTGTTTGGGTTTTTTTTATACGTTCTTGAATATATTGATTATCAAATATCAAAGATGCTCCTAGTAATAATAGTATAGTTTTATTGACATTTTTCGCATAGACCTACGATTTTCATCGTATGATCAGTCATTTTGAAGTTAAATTTCTTAGCAATTTTTTCTTGTTGCATTTCTATGGTTTCATCAAAGAATTCAATAATATCTCCACATGTTGTGCAGATGAGATGGTCATGGTGTTTTTTAAGACCTAATTCGTATTTTTTCCCTTGTGTCCCAAATGAAATAGAACTGGCAATACCTGCATCTTCAAGTAGTGTAAGTGTTCGGTACACCGTAGCAATACCTATATTTATATCAGGATTTTTCTTTTTGAGTATCATGTAGATTTCTTCAGGTGTAAAGTGCTCATCATTTTCATAAAGAAATTTTAAAATAAGTTCTCGTTGTTTGGTAAATTTAAGTGTATTGTTTTTGAGTAAATTTTTAAATTTTTCTAAAAGTTTGTCATAGCTTATCATGCTTTACTCCTTCATTCAGTAAGTGTACTTTGATTGGATTCTGTCTGATGTATTTCTGTACTATTTGTTTCCATATTTTTTATTGATGTATGTGTCGAAGTATTGTCTTCATTCAAATTCACAACCTCTTTCATCACTTCTGTAGTTGAAGTACTTTCAAGACCCAAGGTAGTTGGGTCAAGATTTATGAGCAATGACCCTGCTTGTTTCAAGTAAGGGTAAAGGATGGAATCTTGCACATGTTTTTCTAGATTGTCTTTGACTAAAGAGACATTGGAAAGTGCTGTAACTATCAGTGCAAAAATTAAAAAATATTTTCCTCCACCTGCAATAAAACCAAACAAACGGTTTAAAAATCCTAACCCACTAGCAGATGTGAGTTTTGAAAGAATAGAACCAATGACTGTAGCACTTAACCAAATGATGATTAAAATAGCAAGAAAACCAATGAGTTTCAGTAGGGCTTGATTTTCCAGATGTAAGAAATTTGTATCTATAAATTCAGCAGCAGTTCCCGATAGACGGGATGCAAAATAAACACCGCCAATGAGCCCCACAAGACCAAAAACTTCTTTAATAAAACCATGCATAAAACCTTTAATCCCTAACAGTAATACTATTGTAGCTATGATTACATCAAAGTAATTAAAATCAATCATTGAAAAGTTTTCCATTTTAGTCTGTCCCTTTGCTTTACATTATGGTTTTTTACTATCGTGTATTGTATCTAAAAACACTTTATCCCATACGAGTCAGTATTTAAACGTTTGCTTTAGAGACTTCATCAGCTCTGTTTGCATATTGTAATGCTGTATCTCTTGAAATTTTTCCATCTCGTATAAACTTAAGTAACGCTTGAGTCTGTGTTTGCATCCCTGAATCACCTTGTCCAAGTTGCATTTGTGAGTAAATTTGATGTACCTTATCCTCACGGATAAGGTTGGAAATTGCATGGTTGGTAATGAGAATTTCAGATGCAGCCACACGACCTCCTCCCAACTTAGGTAAAAGAGATTGAGCAATAACTGCTACGAGAGATGAGGATATCATAGCTCGAATCTGTGGCTGTTCATCACCAGTAAACACATCGATAATACGGTTAATAGTTCCTGCGGCCGATGAGGTGTGCAGTGTTCCAAATACGAGGTGACCAGTCTCAGCTGCAGTAAGTGCAGCTTCGATCGTCTCTTTATCTCTCATTTCCCCGATGAGTATGATATCAGGGTCTTGACGCATCGCGTACTTGAGGGCAACAGCAAAAGAACTTGTATCTTCCCCAACACCTCTGTGAGAGAAGACACATTTTTTATTTTGATGGATGAATTCCACAGGGTCTTCTACCGTTACAATATGTTTTTGTTCATTGAGATTGATTTCATTGAGCATGGCAGCAAGTGTAGTTGACTTACCCGAACCAGTAGGTCCGGTGACCAAGATAAGACCTTTTTCTCTTTTAATAAGTTTTTTATAGACTTCAGGTGCGCCTAGATCATCCAAGGAAGGTACATCAATAGGAATGGTTCTAAATGCTGCAGCAGTATCTCCAAGTGTACGATAATAGTTTGCCCTAAAACGTCCGATATTTGGTAATAAAAGTGCAAAATCAAGTTCATCATGTTCTTCAAAATGTTGCTTTTGTTTTTCTGTGATAAGTGAATAACACATCTCTTCTATATCATCACCAGTAAGTTTTGGAAGATTTACTGCTTTTAGAACGCCATCAAGCCTAATTTGAGGTTCTGTACGGCTTACAAGGTGAAGGTCAGATGCACCGTGAGTTACCACACTCTGGAGTAGTTTTTTTATGTCAAATGCAGCCATGTATTTCCTTTATATTTCATATTTTTTTAGATATTTGGATTATTTTAGGTGAACTTACTCAATAATAGCAGGTACAATAAAGAAATCATTTTGGCTTTTTGGCGCATGAGACAAAATGTTTTTTCCTATATCATTTATTTCTCTAGGGATATCTGATCGTAAAGGAGTTCCTCCATCTAGCGTAGAAAAACTAGGGCTTAGAGAGTCTGTATCAAGTTCATTTAGATTTTCGATATAGTCCAAAATACCTGTGAGTTGATTTTTTACTTCCTCTTTTTTATCATCAGCAATATAAAGGTGTGAAAGTTTCTCCAGTTTTGCTAAAACGGTATCATCTATTTGCATTGAGGTGACCTTGTATAATATATTTGTAGTTTACATCATTATATATTAATTTAGTTTAAGATATAAGTATAGAAAGAATATTATTCAAAAAAGGATATAGATTATGATGCAACAATTAGATATGAATTCTGAAGCGTTTAAAACTGAGCTGGAAAAAACTGAAAAGTTTACAGATAAGGTGTGTGAAAGTAAAGGCTGGGTGTATGGCCCAATAGATGATGTGAATGAAGGTGTCATTATGGGCCTTGCACGCCATAAAATGCTTTATGGTAAAAGGTTTTGTCCCTGTTTTATGGTAGAACAAGATCCAGAAAAAGAAGGGAAATTCAAAAGTACTGATGATCGTATATGCCCGTGTAAACCAGCAATAGAACATGAAATACCAGAACAGGGTATTTGCCATTGTCAAATTTTCTGTACGCCTGAATATAAAGAAAATAAACTTAAAGAGATAGAAGAACAGGCTAAAGTAAAAGCAGCAGGGAATTAATACATTTCAAGGATATTTATAGAATTCTTTGTTATATTGCTGCAATATTTTCAAGTCTGGGGAGACAAACATGCAAACACTATTACAACAACATGATATTAATTCTGAAGAGCTTGAAATTTTGCTTGATGCCAGAGATGAAGGAAAGGCAAATTTCTTACTAGTAGATGTAAGAGAAGAGATGGAATATAATGCTGGGCATATCAAAGGTGTGGATATGCTTAAACCAACATCTGATTTTCAGGCGTGGGCTTTAGAGTTTTTGAATACAACAAAAGATAAATCAGTTGTGTTTACATGTCGTACAGGGAGTAGGAGTGCACAGATACAAAATGTTTTTAGAAAAAATGGACATTCTGGGGTGGTTAACCATTTTGGAGGGATAGTTACCTATCGGGGAGCTATAGAAAGATAAATGTCCAAAATACTTTTTCTTCATGGTTTTTCTTCTTGTGGTATAGGTAATAAATCGACAGCACTCAAAGCATATTTTGGTACAGAAAATGTGATAGCAAATAATCTTGCATATGACCCTCTTGAGGCTATATCTGAGGTAGAAAGAATTATAAAATCACAGAGTATAGATTTGCTCGTAGGTTCGTCCTTGGGTGGATTTTATGCGACATATCTGGCTGAAAAATATCAAATGAAAGCAGTTTTGCTCAATCCCTCGACACAGCCATGGCTGACACTTGCCCCTTATGTAGGATGGCAAAAACGTTTTTGCGATGATGAGGTATTTGAATTTAAAACAAGTGATATAGAAATATTTAAGACCTTGGAAGTAAAGCCTGAGAAAGGGAACTATTTGGTGTTATTGCAGAGTGCAGATGAACTCTTGGATTATACTAAAGCACAATCACTCTATAATATGCACAAAGTTATTGTTGAATATGGTGGGAATCACCGTTTTGAAAATATTGATGCATATATGTCGATGATAGAAAAATTTAGAAAACTAGGAACCTTATGAATGTCGTTGATCTCCTATTAAAGCTTTTAAGTTGTAAGTCACTTACGCCTGATGATGATGGATCATTACAATTTATAGAAGAATATCTTGATGAATACGAAGCTCTGTATATCAACAAAAAAGGGGTAAAAAACCTTTTTTTGTCAAAAAAGTTTGGTGAAGGTGATCACTTATGTTTTGCGGGGCACGTAGATGTTGTACCTGCAGGAGACAATTGGGATACGAATCCTTTTGTACCCGTGATTAAAGATGGAAATATTTATGCCCGTGGTGCACAAGATATGAAGTCAGGGGTGGCCGCATTTGTGCAAGCATGTAAAGAAACGGAAGATTTCAATGGCACACTCTCAGTACTGCTTACCTCAGATGAAGAGGGTGAAGGTAAATATGGTACTGCCGTGATGTTAGAGTATCTTAAGGAACAGGGTATGTTGCCTGACTATTGTATCGTTGCGGAGCCTACATGCGAGACCAAATTTGGTGATGCCATAAAGATAGGTCGTCGTGGATCTATCAATGGATACATAACCATTCAGGGTAAACAAGGACATGCAGCTTACCCTGAAAAAGCCATCAATCCTGTACATCAAATAGCGCCTATTTTAGATAAAATTGCTGGTATCGACTTAGACAATGGGGATGATGATTTTGCACCTTCTAAAATGGTTATAACTGATATACGTGGAGGTATGGAGGTAACCAATGTTACACCCGGGTCATTAAAGCTTATGTTTAATGTACGTAACTCCACCAGGACTACACAAGATGAAGTTAGACTGCATATTGACACATGTTTTAAAGACTTAGATTATAGCTTAGAGCTTACACAAGGTTCGTATCCCTTCGTTACCACGAGAGATTCAAAAGTGGTCACACAATTAAAGCAGAGTATTAAAGACATTACAGCTGTAGAGACGAAACTTTCCACAGCTGGAGGTACAAGTGATGCTAGATTTATGGGTGCATTTGGTATTGATGTGGTAGAGTTTGGTGTGATAAATGATACTATTCATGCACCAAATGAACGTACTTCTATAGTAGAAGTTGAAAAGCTTTGTGAAGTGTTTAAAGACTTGGTCAAACATTTTAATAGTTAAGGATTATCTATGCAAAAAATATTAGGATTACTGTTATTATTTTCAAGTTTACTCTTTTCACTCGAATGGGTAAAAGATCTCAATAGAGCCTTTGATCTGGCAAAAAAAGAACACAAATCAGTAATGGTCATGGTTGAAGGAGAACATTGTAGATGGTGCAAAAAAATGAAACACCGTACGCTTTCAGATGAGGGTGTAGAAAAAAGACTTGAGAAATTTGTAGTGGTCAAAGTAATGAGAGAGGACTCGATTGCAATGTCATTATTACCTCAAATCAATGGTGTACCAACGATTTTTTTTATGACCTCAGATAAAGAGGTGATACAAACAGTAGTTGGGTATTTTGATGTAATGGATTTTACCTCGTATATTAATGATGTAGAGAATAAAATGAAAACACTTTTAGTAAGATAGGTTTATTTTTGAAATATTTCTCGCATGTTTTTCTTAGTTCAGTATTACTAAGTGTGGTTATCCTAGGAGATGCAAAACAAAAAACCGTTGCCTCTTCAACGTTAGTAAAGACAAAAGTAACCAACAGTACTCAAAGTACAGAAAAATTGCGTACTAATGCTGGGTTATCTTGGTATACCAATACCGATATAGCCTTCTTTGTAGCACAAAAAGAGCAAAAAAATCTCATTGTGATGGTGGGGGAAGACAAATGCAAGTGGTGTAAAAAAATGAAACAACGTACACTTACTGATGTACGAATTCAGAAAAAACTTCAGTCATATATTTTAGTTTATATTAAACGATCAGATGAAAATGAGGTGAATAACATACCTGATTTTGATGGTAATATTCCAAGTTTCTTTTTTATGAAAGCCAACAGAGAACTTATTGAACCTGTAGTGGGGTATTATACAGCAGATGATTTTTTGCAATATATTGATGAGATAGAAGAGTAGGCAAAATATGTATAGTCGTCCACATTTTAAAGAATACGTCATGGCAAGGCTTGTAGCTACAGCTGTAGTTGTTTTCATGGTTTTTTCCATTTTGATATATGTTGTTGTTCCTGATACTAGAGATGTTGTGTTGAGTATTGCTCTATTGGCTTTGGGCTTTACAGTCTTTATTCTTTTTATTTATCGTGGAGCAAGACATATGCAAAAAGAGCTTGCAACAATTAGTAGATATCTTAAGGACCTTGAGAAGATAGAGAAAATTGATTATAAAACACATTTTTTTATCTTAGAATTTGAAGAAATCAATCAACACCTTATTACATTACTCAAAGGGGCAAAAAAACGTGAAGATATTAAACAGCGTTATAATGCAAAACTCAAACTGAAAAACCGTCAACGTGCAGATATGATATCTGCTATTGCACATGAGTTCCGGAATCCTATTGCATCTATTATGGGATACTCACAAACATTACAAGATGATCCTGGAATTCCCGAAGCACTTCAGAAAAAATTCTTAGGAAAAATTTATAATAATGGAAATAAAATAGAGGCACTGCTGGCCCGTCTCATTTTATGGAATAAGTTTGAAAGTAAAGAAGCAAATTTACACAAAAGCCGTTTTGATATCTACCGTTTGGCAAATGAAGTCAAAACTACGTTAGAAGAATCTTATAAAGGTAGAGTGATACATCTTGCAGGTTTGCCTCGAAATGTAGAAGCAGATAGAATGCTTATGGAAGTGGTTTTGAAAAATCTTGTTGAAAATGCTTTGAAATATTCCAAAGAAACAGTGATAATAGAACTGAGTGATGATGCTATCTCTGTTACAGATAAAGGAATAGGTATTAAAAGTAAGGAAATTGATAAAGTTACTAAAAAATTCTATCGTTCAGGCACACACTCATGGGATAACTCCATGGGATTAGGACTTTCCATCGTCAAGACAATACTTTTGATGCATCAGACAAACCTTGAGATACAAAGTGAAGAAGGTCAAGGCTCTACTTTTTCTTTTATGATTTAAATTTATTAATACTATGAGAAAAATTGAAGCATTTCTTATATTACTGATATTCTAACCCATATTTTATATGATTTATCTCAATTTTCCCTAGAAGAATGGCAAATTACGTAAAGTTAATTCAATTTTTTATACAATAGATACATATTCTATTAAGTTAATTTAATGAAAATAGGAAAAATCAAGGAGAAAATATGAAACTGGGTTTTTTGGTTGACCTTAACCTATGTATGGGTTGTAAAGGGTGTGAAATTGCCTGTAAGGTAGAAAATGAAGTTCCGTTAAGTACTTGGCGTTTACGAGTAAAGTATATTGATATGGGGACATTCCCTGATGCGAGTAGATCTTTTACCCCATTACGCTGTAATCATTGTGAATCTGCACCATGTGAGCGTATCTGTCCCGTATCTGCATTACATTATTTGGAAAATGGTATTGTTAATATCGATTCTGAGAGATGTATCGGGTGTGCAGGTTGTATGATGGCTTGTCCATATGGTGCCATCTATATGGACCCAGAGACAAACACTGCGGATAAATGTACTTACTGTGCACACAGAATTGAAAGTGGCATGATGCCAGCATGTGTGGTTGCCTGTCCTGTTGAAGCAAATATATTTGGTGACCTTGAAGATGATAATTCTCATATTTCTCATTATATTATGGAACATAGAGGAGCAGTACAAGTACGTAAACCTGAAAAACATACGAATCCAACACACTTTTATGTTGGTGGAGGTAATCAAACATTAAATCCACTTGCACATCAGAGAATCGAAGGTTTCTCCCTCTTCAATAATATAACACATTTAGACCACGTAGGTGATGCACATCATGGTATTTTAGATAGATTTTTAGCACCATTTGTCGGACATGAGAAACTTGATAATACGAGCTTGATAGAATCAGCAACTGCAGCAGATTCGCACGAAGAAAAAGGAGGTCACTAAAATGGTAGAAAGTACAATTCATGCAACACAAGCAGTTGTAACACTTGATGTTCCTATTCAGGGGATTGTTTGGGGTAGTATCATTACTGTAAATATGTGGGCAAAGAGTATCGGTACAGGGGTGGTCTTCTTGGCGGCCTTTTTATGGTTCAGACATAAAAAAGAAGATATGCCAAATTTAAGATGGGTGATGCCCGTAATCGCATTTTTAGCACTGAATATTTTCTTACTGTTTACGTTAATTGATTTACATCAGCCGTATAGGATGATTCATATCTTTACACATCCACATTGGACTTCGTCTATTACAGTCGGTGCTTGGCTAGCTTCAATATTTTTAGTCCTTATTTCGATAATGATGCTTATAGGTATAGCAGATAAATTTCCAGGCATACCTTATAAGGGATGTAAACTAACAGCCTTTGGAAGAAAAATTTCAGCAACATATGAGAAAATATTTCCATTTGTTGTCTTTTTGGCTATTCCTGTGACTACATATACCGCAATTATTATGGCGCAGTCATCTGCTAGGGAGTTATGGCAAGCACCAACAGAAGTCATGCAGATGATGTGGGCAGCACTTTTGGCTGGTTCTGCGACATTATCTTTTGTATCTTCTTCGTGGACACAAGAGGCTAGAAAAGATTTGGCGCTTATTTTGGCCATTTCAACTTTTTTCTCTTTCACAATGTATATGAGTGAATATTTTTTCTCTTTTAAATCATCAGAAGCAGAAGCTGTTTTAGCATTTGTGCATGCGGGAGGTAAATATAGTATAGAATTTTGGTTTGGTATGGTTCTTGGTTTTATCATTCCATTCTTTATTGCTGTGGGTAATATGAAGAGTGACAATCAGACATTACTTAAATTTGCAGCTATTCTGGCATTGGTAGGGTTATTCTTGGTAAAAGATGTATGGCTCAAAATTCCACAAATGTTACCGTTAAGTTAAGGAGACAATCATGACAAAATCAATGAAAAACAATAATAACTTTATCGAAGGAAGAAGAAACTTTCTTAAAGGTTCAGCATATACGGTAGCAGGTGCTACACTTGCAGCAGGTATTTTTGAAACAGTTGCTTCAACACCAGCAGAGGCAGAAAGTAAATTTACTCCAACACCAAAAACACTTTCTTTTTATCCTCCGTTGGATGAGTGGGACAGTTTTACAGAATTATCGGGTAATGATTGGAAACGTGGTGGAACTTCCAGAAAAGGTATTCACAGTGAAGAGAATCCAGATGGGATTAAAGCAATAGAATATATGTTGGTACCGACATCTTGTTCGAACTGTGAAGCATCTTGTGGTTTGACTGCATGGGTTGATCTCTCTACTTATAAAGCAGGTGGTCAGTTGGCAGTTCGTAAATACATGGGTAACCCTTTGCATGCTGGAAGCCGTGGTCGAAACTGTGCAAAAGGATATGCAGTTCAATCACAAATGTATGATCCTGATAGAATCCCTTTCCCACTTATGAGAGCGCCTGGTTCGAAAAGAGGTGAAGGTAAGTGGGTGAGAACCACTTGGGATGAAGCCATGGCAAAAATTGGTAAAAAAATGCACGACACGCTTAAAGTGGGCGATGAGATTTCTAAAAAATCAATCATGTATCATGTAGGTCGTCCAAATGAAAATGGTTTTGGTCACCGTGTACCTCATTCTATGGGGCTTGATGGCTATGATTCTCACACTAACATCTGTTCTGCAGGTGCGAGACAAGGGACTATCCAGTGGGCGAATGATGATAGAAATTCACCAGATTGGTCTAATGCAAAACTTATTTTCTTACAGTCGTCACATGCAGCAGATGCTGGGCACTATTTCCAACAGGCAGCTGGACGTATTGCTGAGGCACGTAAAAAAGGTGCAAAACTGGTGGTTATGGATCCTAGACTTTCTAATTCTGCAGGTATGGCAGACTTATGGGTACCTTGCTGGCCAGGAACAGAGACTGCTCTGTATCTTTACCTTGCAAATCGAATCCTCAATGAAAAAGGTATAAATGGGGAAGATCTTGTCAACCACAATTTTGTAAAAAATTGGGTAAACTGGGATTACCTCATGAAAGACAGAGAGTACCTAAATGTATTACTTGAGAAAAAGTATATAAAGTCTATTCCAGTAGGAAATTCTTATAAAGATTTTATCACGATGATTTCTGAAATGTATTCACCTTATACACTTGACTTTGTGGCTGAGGAATGTCGTATCGAAAAACGTATTGTAGAGAAACTTTATGATATGTTTATCGATGCAGGTGCTAGAGTAGCAACATACATCTGGAGAGCAGGACCAATTGGTCACAAAGGTGGATGGATGATCGCAAGATCAGCATTCTTGCCATTTGTACTTCGTGGGGCGATGGCTGGAGATAAAGGTGGTGTAGGTATGCACCATTGGCATGTTATCTCGGTGAATGGTAAAGGAGATGCAGCTGCACAAGCTGGAACAAGACCTCCCAAAGTGGATGTCTGGAATGAAATCGCATGGCCCCCTGAATACCCACTCTCTTCATACGAGATGTCACATATTATGCCTCATTTGCTTCTTGATGATGAGTGGAGAGATAAGTGGAACGCTAAGGGACTTAAGGTACCTGAGAAATTAGCTGTATGGATTCCTCGTATGTATAACCCAGTTTGGATTAACCCAGATGGCTTTAGATGGATTGAGGCATTGAAGCGTGAAGATAAAATAGAAATGTCATTTAACCTTTCTCCTACATGGTCAGAGACTAACTGGTATTGTGACTTCATTTTACCTGTAGGACTTGCAGGTGAAAGACATGACCAACACTCTGAGGCAACTGAACCAAAAAGATGGTTGTCATTCCGTAACCCTGCACTTCGTGTAGCACTAGAAAAAATGGGTTGGAAACCAAAAGATCCAACAAGAGCTACGCTTGAAGCACACATTAAGGCAGGTCTTGGTGAAGTCTGGGAAGAAGTAGAATTCTGGGCAAATATCATGGTACATCATGTCGATTCTGATGGAAGTTTGGGTGTAAGAAAGTATTGGGCTTCTAAAGAAGATCCAACAAGAGCAGTAACGATTCCTGAGTGGTATCAAGCAGCCTTTGATAAGCTTCCCAACTTAAAACGTGCAGCAAAAGCAGCCTATCCAGAATCTAAGTATCCTAACTATGAAATGATGCGAGACAGGGGTACATGGTTAGAAGAAGATAATATCTTTAAACCTCAGGAAAGACCACTTAAAAAAGTAGGATCAACATATATTTCTCATGGACATGAGTATGATGAATCTCAGGTAAGAAAAGACGATTTTGGCGTGATTATGGCAACAGATGCCCATGGTAAGGAAAAAGCCATTGGGGTAGAAGTAGATGGTGAACTGGTACAAGGGTTCCATACCTTGACGAAAAAATTAGACTTCTACTGTGAGTGGTTTAAAGATTGGAAATGGCCAGAGTATGCGATACCTATCTACCCAACGAATAAAGAAGATAGAGTGACGATGACGCATGTTGTAAGTCAGGTACACCATGACTTCATGCAAAAAGACAATGAATTTGCACTCAATACGGTCTTTAGACTGCCATACAATATTCATACGCGTTCAGTAAATTCTAAACACCTGATGGAGATTTCACAAAATCATAATCCAGTGTGGATTTATACCGAAGATGCCAAGAAGCTTGGTATTAAAAGAGGTGACGCGATTAAAGTAACGATTACTGATACGGTCTCTGATCTTGAGTCGGGTTACTTTATCGCAATGGCTGTACCAACGGAGGCTACTATGCCAGGTGTACTTGCTTGTTCACACCATGCAGGTAGATGGAAACTTAAAAATGCTGTGGATATTCCTGGGTTTGAGCATAAACTAGGTGTAATGGGATTAGGTGCCCCACTGTATGATATGACTATGGATGGTAAAATTGGTACACTTAAACCTACGCAGGGCATTGTAGAAGGAATGGAAGAGAATAAAGACTCATGGCAGTTTAAAGAGTATAACAGAGATCTTGACAACATTTGGTGGGATGGACTTTCTGGTTCATGGCAAAATGCTGTAGCCCCTTCGCATCCAGATCCTATCGCAGGTAATCATGCTTGGCACCAGAAAGTGTTTATCGAACTTGCTGGGAATGATGACAAGATTGGTGATATTTATGTGAATTATGAGAATAATATGAAAGTATATCAAGCGTGGAGAGATACATTAACACGTCCACTTGATGAGACAGATACATTAAGACGGCCTCAACACATTAAGCGTCCAGCCGTTCCTCTTTCAGATAGAGCTTATGCAGTAAACATCAAGGGGTAAATGTAATCTTGACAATAAAAAATTGGAAATTATATGAATGAAATGAAACAAGAGATAGAAAATCGCATTGCTATTTATGCACTCATATCAAGACTCATGCTTGTGGAAGTAGATGAGGCTTTGTTAGAGCAGATTGAAAGTGATGAAGATTTATTTTCATTTTTTCCCAACTATCAAAGTTGGGAAAAACGTGAAACACTTTCAAATAAAGTCTTGATAGAACAGTATTACAATGTAGATTTTACAAATCTTTTTTTAATGCATTTGGTACCATATGAGAGTTTTTATACAAGAGATGATCAGATGATAGAAAGTGGAGGAGACAACCCTGTACTTGCACTCTATAATGAACTGGATTTTCGTGTTGAATTAGAGAAGGCAAGGGTAGTAAGTGCTGACCATATCGGTGTAGAGTTAGAATTTATGTATATGCTGTGTACTGCACTTAAAAAAGCACTTGAAGCTGAGGATGCAGAAGGGATTTGCGAACTGCTTCAAGTACAACGTGCTTTTATGAAAGAACACCTTTTGGAGTGGGCACCGATGTTTCTGATTAATGTAAAACGTGAATCACGTACGCCTTTGTATCATGATGGGTCTGAACTTGCTTTAGAATTTTTACTTTCTGATTTTGAATATGTCACTTCAAAATTACATGAGTATTGTCAAACAGAGGCAGTTGAAAATTAATGTTATTACATTTAGATATCTCTTCTTGTGTGAGGGCGGCAAGTAGGTTTTCAGACTGTACAAAATGTATAGATGCCTGTCCTGAGTCTATACAACTGACGGATAACTTGCCAAGTTTTGCAAACCACACAGGGGTAGAAGCCGCTGCATGTGTGGGTGCATGCCCTACAGAGGCATTTTCTCTTTCTGATTTTTCGCTTACCGAATTTTTCTTTTCTTTTTTAGACTCTAAAATAAGATTGATTAGTCCAAAGTTTAATGTACCTTGTCTTTCTGTATTAAGTGTAGAACACCTTATCTCTTTAGCCCTTGCAAGTGATGAAGAGATTACTTTGGATTTGAGTGCTTATGATGCAACAAGTATATTGTATGAACAAATAGAATCAAGAATAGAAGAAGCAAACTTTGTTCTCTCCTCTTTTTCTCAGAAACAACTGATTACAAATACCTATGATAATGTAAGTACAGAAAATAATGATGTTTCCGATGAGGAAATTTCTTCTAGGCGTTCTTTTTTAGGGAATCTTTCATTAAGAGGCATGGTAAAACAGAAGATGAGTTTTGATGAAGCGGTTGAAGCAGATGCACTTAAAATCTTTACGCTTGATAGAGAGATGATTGTGAAAATGCGAGAAAAAAATCTACCGGATAAACGCAAATTACTTATGACAACACTTAAACATGCAGGTGTCCCTGATCAGTTTGAAGTTTTAGATGAAGCGGATGTAGGGTTTGTCTCTCAGAAGTTTATAGATGAATCTTGTACAAACTGCCAGATTTGTTACCGTATTTGCCCTACAGGGGCACTTAGTAGTGATGGAAAGTTTTCACTGATTCATTTTGATGCAATGCTTTGTGTAAAGTGTCGTTTATGTCATGATGTCTGTGAACCTGATGCGATACAATTGCAAGCAGGATTTGAGATCAAAGAATTTTTTGAACCCAAGCAGAGAACATTGGCAAAGTTTGACATTAAACGTTGTAATGAATGTGGTAATAATTTTACGTATACAGGTGGAGAACAGATTTGTCCCCGTTGTATGATAGAAGAGGAAGAAGCCATGTTCTTACATAATAATGCCAAAAATATGCAAGATTTTTTAGAAGATAAAAAAGAGGAGGGTTAAGTGCAACCACACGAGATAAAACCTGATACAAAATTATGTACCATACTTGGTTATAATGCTCAAACAGGTTATATGCGACGTTATTTTAATAGGATAATGAAACACAATGGTCAAAATGCAACGGCTATAGCACTTAATATCACAGATGAACATTTTGAATTTACGATGCGTAGTGTGGGGCAATCAAAAGTAGATAAAATGATGATTGAACGTGAATTTTCTGAACAGGCTACTACTTATTGTGAAAATCTTGATAGTTGTGCTACAAAAGAAGGTCGTGTTGATTTTATAGAAGTAAGAGAAGGTAAAGTATATGGGTTTTGCCTGAAAGATGATGCACATGCTTTATTTGATACACCTAAATATTTAGATGATCAAACAGTGTTTGTAGCCAAAATGATGATTCTCGCTTCGCGTTGGTATGGTACGAAGATAGATATTGATGATATTCCACTATTGATAGGAGATAAAGATGCGTGATATGGGTGATTTAAGAAAAGAATTTGAGAATTTCGATGATAAAAACTTTGCTCAATTTGGTGGAGATGGTCAATGTGCTACAGAGAACGAAGTGGACTTAAAAGACTATCCTTCCTACACAGAAGCACTGTATGCAAAGCTCATAGCACCCTATGTTTCTGGTATCTATATCTCTCGTTGGGACATTAAAGATATCGCATTGGCTGCAGGTGACTCTATGGCGATTCATCCACGTAAACGCATGTTTGAATTGTTGATGAAGTATGCAACCAGTAAAGAAAATATGCAATCTGTACTTGATGCACTTGAAGTACATATGGAAGATAAAATCGCTATTTACAATGAGTTTATATCAAATTATCCAAGTTCTGCTGAAATTTTTCAGCCTAAAATTGATAAGGCAAGAAAAACCATGAAGATATTTCCTCAGATTATCCAAGAGTATTTTGAATAATCCAAGTAATATATGGCATTTTATAATTGTGACAATATAGCTTCTACACTCTCTTTAGCATCCCCAAATAATAAGCGTGTATTCTCTTTATAAAAGAGTGGATTATCTACACCAGAGTATCCTGTAGCCATAGAACGTTTCATAACTATGACATGTTTGGCCTCCCATACCTCAAGTACAGGCATACCTGCAATAGGGCTTGTTGGGTCATCCAATGCGCCTGGATTTACGATATCGTTGGCACCAATGACTAAAACAATATCTGTTTTAGAAAAATCTTCATTAATTTCATCCATTTCAAGTACAATGTCATAAGGTACTTTTGCTTCAGCTAAAAGTACATTCATATGCCCAGGTAAACGTCCAGCTACTGGATGGATGGCAAAAAGAACCGGTATATCTTGATGTTGCAGTTTTTTTACAATATCAGATACGATATGTTGTGCCCTTGCTACTGCCATACCATATCCTGGAACAATGATTACTTTTTTGGCATTTTGTAAGAGTTGTACCGTTTCTTCAACTGTTGTAGATAGAGCTTCGCCGTGTTCTACCTCTTTATTATTGCTACTAGAACTTACTGTAGTTCCAAATCCGCCTGCAATGACTGAAATAAAACTACGGTTCATTGCACGACACATGATATAAGAAAGAATAGCACCAGAACTTCCTACTAATGCACCAGTAATGATAAGAAGATCATTGGAGAGCATAAATCCAGTTGCGGCTGCTGCCCATCCTGAATAACTGTTGAGCATAGAAACCACGACAGGCATATCTGCTCCTCCAATGGATATGACCATATGTATTCCAAAGAGTAGGGCTATAAATGTCATAAATAGTAAAGAAGATATAGTCATTGTAGAACTTTGTGCATTGATAAAAATGATAAGTAAGTAAATGGATACAAGAAGCATCAATGCATTCATCCAGTGACGTGCAGGTAGCAGGATAGCTTTACCAGAAAGCATGCCTTGTAATTTTCCAAAAGCGACCAAGGACCCTGTAAAGGTGACAGCACCAATGAATATACCAAGATATATTTCGACGTCATGAATGGTTTTTTCTACACCTGAAAAATGTGAAGAAGGATCAAGGTATGTTGAAAAGCCTATGAGTACAGCGGCCATGCCAACAAAACTATGTAGCATAGCGACAAGCTGAGGCATACCTGTCATTTCTATTTTCTTGGCTACATACATACCTACGAGTATTCCAATAATCATTGCTGAAAAAATAACACCATAAGAAGTAACTTGACTACCAAGAATGGTGGCAGAAATCGCAATAAACATCCCCAGCATAGCATAGATATTTCCACGACGTGCACTTTCCTGTCGGCTGAGTCCGCCAAGACCTAAAATAAACAAAATACTAGCAATAATATATGCAGCAGTAATTATACCTTCTGTCATTATTTTGTTCTCCTATCCACCTGTTGAAACATTTTTAGCATACGATGGGTAACGAAAAAGCCACCACTTATGTTGATGGTAGCTACCAAAATAGCTATAGCAGAGAGTACTGTGACTGTAGTTGAGAGTTCATTAGAGACCTGAAGCAATGCCCCTAAAACGATAATCCCACTAATAGCATTAGTCACAGACATAAGCGGTGTATGCAATGCAGGGGTCACATTCCATACGACATGATATCCTACAAAACAACTCAATACAAAAACTGTAAAGTGTGCCATAAAGTCTGATGGTGCGACGCTGCCTAAAGCTAACAGTACAAGAGCAGCAATCAACATAAGAAGTGCATTGAGCCAGTGTGTAGATTTCTTTTTTCTTCTTTCCGTAAAAGGGGGTGCTTTTACAGCAAGTTTAGGTGGCTTTGAAACTGCTTGTACTTGTGGTGTAGGTGGAGGCCATGTTATTTCTCCTTCTTTAATAATGGTAGCTCCACGTATGACATCGTCATTCATATCTACATTGATTTGTCCATCTTTTGTTTTACATAAATCATGAAGTAAATGACGAAGGTTTGTACCATAAAGTTGACTTGATTGTGCAGGGAGCCTGCTTGGCAAGTCTGTGTATCCTATAAGTGTGACACCATGTCTAACAATGACCTCACCAGGTTCGGTGAGGGTACAGTTTCCCCCTTGTTCTGCAGCGAGGTCCACGATGACACTTCCTTCTTTCATGGATTCAACCATACCCGCTGTGATAAGTTCAGGTGCTTTTTTACCAGGTATTAAAGCTGTGGTGATGATGATATCAACTTCCATTGCTTGGCGTGCGAAAAGTTCCATTTCTGCTTTGATAAATTCTGGACTCATGACTTTTGCATATCCACCAGCACCTGAACTGTCTTCATTTGTCTCAATCCATAGAAATTCAGCACCTAAACTTTCTATTTGTTCTTTGACTTCAGGACGTGTATCAAAAGCTCTAACAACAGCACCTAAACCATTTGCAGCTGCGATGGCTGCGAGTCCAGCTACTCCTGCACCAATAACCAATACAGTAGCAGGTGGCATTTTACCAGCAGCGGTAATCTGTCCTGTGAAAAATCGTCCAAAATGATTTGCAGATTCGATAACAGCACGGTAACCGGCAATATTTGCCATAGAACTTAAGGCATCAAACTTTTGTGCACGTGAAATTCTAGGTATACTGTCCATCGCAAGTACGGTTGCTTTTTTATCAACGAGCATTTGCATCAATTCAGGGTTAATAGAAGGCCAAATAAAACAGATAAGATAGGCTCCTTCTTTTAAAAGTTCAACTTCATGTAGTGCAAGAAAAGGATGAGCTTCGGGTGCACGTACCTTTAAAATGACATCTGACTGTTCCCATAATTTTTTTGTATCTTGAATGATTTCAGCACCCATTTCATTATAGAGTTCATCAGAGAAGTGGGCATTTCCCCCAGCCCCAGTTTCGATGGCAACAGAAAAACCAAATTTCTTTAACCATGTGACTGTCTCGGGGGTTGCTGCAACACGTTTTTCTCCCTCATGAATTTCTTTTGGAATCCCTATTTTTAAAAACATAATTTCTCCTCCTTTGAGCTTGTGAGCACATAAAAATGTGATACTTCTGCTTTGTAAGTACATTTTTATTGATTGTAGCAAAGTTAGACTAAGTACTATGCTTAATATAAATTAGTAAAAATTCATACAAAGTATTATTTTATGAAGAAAAGAAGTTTTATTGTTATTTTATTTTATTTGATGGTACTATCCTCAACATATTTATGTATAATATTTTATATTTATAAACAAGGTAAAACATGTCAGAAATAACTAAAGAAAAAGTGCTTGAATACCATAAAAATGGTAAAACCGGTATTGATTTAACCAAGCCCTGTACATCACAATATGAGCTTTCACTAGCCTATACTCCAGGGGTGGCAATCCCCTGTCTTGAGATAGAAAAAGATGAAAATCTTGCTTTTGAATATACGAATAAATCAAATCTTGTGGCAGTCATATCAGATGGTACAGCGGTACTAGGTTTAGGTGATATTGGACCATTGGCATCTAAACCAGTGATGGAAGGTAAGGCAGTACTTTTTAAGAAGTTTGCAAAAGTTGATGCATTTGATATTGAATTAGATGTGCATTCAGTTGAAGAGATTGTTGCAACATGTAAAGCAATTGCCCCTACATTTGGGGGGATAAACCTTGAAGATATTTCTGCGCCAAGATGTTTTGAGATAGAACGTATTCTGAAAGAAGAACTTGATATTCCTGTCTTTCATGATGACCAACATGGAACAGCTATCATTACCACAGCTGGGTTGATGAATGTGTTGGAGCTGACAGGGAAGAAGGTGCATGAGATTAAGATTGTTATTAATGGTGCAGGTGCAGCGGGAATATCTTGTGCAAAAATGTATAGAGACTTAGGTGTTAGAAATATCATTATGTGTGACTCTAAAGGTGTTATTAATACAAACAGAACAGATTTGAACAAATACAAGATGCAGTTTGCTGTTGAGACGGCTGCGGATAGGTTGTATGAAGCAATAGAAGGGGCAGATATGTTTTTGGGACTCTCTGTAGCCGGTGCATTGACGAAAGAAATGGTGGCCAAAATGGCACCAGAACCAGTGATATTTGCTTTGTCAAACCCTGTACCTGAGATATTGCCAGAAGAAGTGATGGAAGTAAGAGATGATGCCATTATCGCTACAGGACGTTCGGATTATCCAAATCAGACTAACAATGTGTTGGGGTTTCCTTTTATTTTTAGAGGAGCATTGGATGTACGTGCGAAAAAAATAACAGAAAATATGAAAATGGCGGCAGCAAGAGCACTTGCTGATTTGGCAAAAGAACCTGTTCCCTATTATGTCAAAGCAGCATATCATAATGAAAATATCGAATATGGAAAAGAGCATATTATACCTTTACCATTTAATAAAGAGGCGCTTATTTGGGTCGCATCAGCTGTAGCAAAAGCAGCTGTTGAAGAAGGTGTTTCAAGGGTTGATTCATATGATCATGAGGGATACAAAGAACACTTACGATGTCTTATTTACAATACCACAGAAGAGGACACAGTCTAGAACAAAGACAATTAGACATTATTTATTGAGGTGGGGAAGGGTTTTAAATGCATAAAAAGAAAATGATTATATGAACTTAAAATCTTATTTGGATCTCTATGAACTACTTAAAAATGATGTCTCAAACAGAGAAGAGAGACGGGCATTTGGATTATCCTCTGGTTTGGGAAAGCGTCCTCTTGAACAAATAATTACTTGGACTTCTACATATTACAAAAAATTGAAATCACCATTACTCAGTGAGATTTTTTCTTCTTATTTGTATGGGGTGACAATAACACTGGTTATTATTGCTTTTTTCTTGGGTATTTTTTCTGGTATTGCACTGCTTAGTTATAACGGTCATGAACCTGTGAATGTGGTTTATTTTATGGCTATGGTTATTGTGTTACCACTTTTTACTATGTTATTGACCATATTATCTATGATAAGATCACAGAGAGCTCAAAGTATTTTAGTACACATTTCCCCCGCATATTGGTTGGAAAAAATGATGGCATTGTTACCTAATACAATACGAAAAAATATAGAAACATTTAAAATTACCCCTTTGCTATCAAATTGGATAATCATTAAACGTTCACAGCTAATAGCTATATTTTTTTCTTTGGGTTTATTGCTCTGTCTTTTAGCTGTTGTAGCTACTAAGGATATTGCTTTTGCATGGAGTACAACACTACAAATTACCCCAGAAGTATTGCATGGATATCTTAACTTATTGGCTTTTCCCTGGAAAGAGTTTGTTCCAACTGCTGTACCTTCACTGGAGTTGATAGAACAGAGTCAATATTTCAGGCTGGGTGATGCTTTGAGTGATGAGATGATACACAATGCCTCAAAGCTTGGAGAGTGGTGGAAATTTTTGGTTTTTGCTACACTTTTTTATGCACTGTTTCTACGTTTTGTTTTATATCTAGTGTCTCTTTTAGGTTATCATTATGCACTGAAAAAATCATTGATGAGTTTGGAAGGGGTAAATACTTTATTGCGTGATATGAATGAACCTATCATTTCAACACATGCATTACGTGTAGAGAAAATATCATCTACAATGCAGAAAAACATGCAACATATTCAAAGATTGGATACTTCATATGATGTAGTGCAAGGATGGGCAATACCTCTTTCAAAACTGATTGTGTTGAATGATAGTATGGAGGTGATTACTCCAAATATTTTTGAAGTAGGAGGTGGGAATACTTTGGAAGAAGACAGTGAAATTGTGCATAAAAGTTTTGGAGAGGTTTTATTGTATGTAAAAGCATGGGAACCACCAACTATGGACTTTTTAGATTATCTTGAGATGCTTTTAGAGTCTGTAGATAAAGTTATTGTTTGTCCTATTGGTACAGAAGAAGAAGCATACAAGGCAAAAGAAAAATGGGTAGATATTTGGATCAAAAAACTCTCTTTGCTTCACAATAAAAAATTATGGGTCAAGATATGATAAAAACACATCCACGTTTCGCCGTTGTTGGGCATCCTAACAAAGGAAAAAGTTCTATAGTTTCTGCTTTGGCATTAGATGATACTGTACAAATATCTGATACACCTGGTACAACGAGTAAACAAAGATCTTTTCCTTTGCAAGTGGATGGAAAAATACTCTATGAACTTATAGATACTCCAGGATTTCAAAGGGCAAGACGTGTTTTGGCATGGTTGGAAAAACATGATGTTTCTGCAGATAAAAAGCATGAAGTGGTACAAATGTTCATCACTGAGCATAGAGGTGATTCCCAGTTTAATGATGAATTGGAATTGTTAGAGCCTATTATGGAAGGAGCAGGGATAATCTATGTTGTAGATGCCTCAAAACCTTATGGAAAAGAGTATGAAGCGGAGATGGAAGTATTGCGTTGGACGGGGCAACCTTCTATGGCATTGATTAACCATATAGAAGAAACAGATTATTCGATTGAATGGAAGAGGGCTCTTGGACAGTATTTTAAAATGGTACGTACTTTTAATCCTATGACAACAAATATTGAACAACATGTCAGTATTCTCGAAAGTATGGCTCAATTAAAAGAAGAGTGGATAGCACCTGTTAAAGAGTCCATTACACTTTTTAATAGGTACCAAGAACAAAGAATCCAAGAGAGTAGTCAAGTCATTACACAATTGATATATGATGCACTTTCTCATATAGAAGAACTCTCCTTGTCAGAGGAAGAAGCTAGTATGGATGAGAAAGAGAGAATCGAAGAGCAGTACAAACAATATCTTCGAAAGCTTGAAGTAGCTACACAAAAGAAGATCGAAAAAATATGGAATCATAATAATTTACAAAAAAAACAAACATTTTTGACTTTTCAGAATTTAGATCTATTTTCAGAAGAATCCGCATCAGTATTTGGTTTGACACGCAAAGAACTTTTGATTACTGGAGCAACAAGTGGTGCCATAACAGGAGCAGGGATAGACTTGTTATTTGCAGGACACACTCTTTTACTAGGCGGTGCTATAGGGGCTTTAGTTGGTGGGGCAGGAGCATATTTCGGTTTTAATGAACTTTCAGAGATAAAAGTGATGGGACAACTGTTAGGGAGGCATTATTTACAAATGGGTCCTATGAAAAATAGAAATTTTTCTTATATTATACTGGGACGTGTTCTTTTTCATACAAGTAGTATTGCTACCCGTTCACATGCAATACGCAGTGTGGCAGAACTTTCTATGGAACATGCATTTAAAGAGAAATGGTTGGATGATAGTTTAAGAACATCTTTGGAAAAATATCATAAAAAATTTCGCTCTTTAGATGAAATAAGTAATGAAACTTTGAAAGAGTATGAATCACTTATTAAAAATGTATTATACAAGTTGATAAGTCATTAATAGAGTTTTTCAATACCCATTAATATAATACTCGATAAAAGCCCACCTGCTACTCCTGCAAGTACATCATCCAGCATGACACCTAGACCACCTTTAAGTTCTCTGTCTATCCAGCCTATGGTAGAAGGTTTCCAAATATCAAAAAGACGAAAGGTTGCAAAACTGAAAATAACGGCCAATATTTCTGCATAAAGATAAGGCATTGTAAGTGCTGTTGAATATGCAATCATAAGACTTAGCCACATACCTGCTGCTTCATCTATGACAATATGTTGCTGATCATGGAGTCCTGTTTCTTTTTCATATTTGTTGACTTCAAAGATACCAATGATGATGATTGCAAGTGTAAGCATAAAGAGTGTTTCCATGCCTGCGTAATAAAGTATGGCAAGTCCTACAGGAAGAGATACTAAAGTACCAACAGTGCCTGGGGCTTTGGGACTGAGTCCTGAACCACCAAAAGTTAAAAAAAGTTTTTGTAATGTCATCATGTTTCCTAAGTAAGAGATGAAGTTTGATAGAGTTCAATCAGTTTAAGATAAAACTGTTCATCATTAGGCTTTTCTAACAGTCCCGACCCTGGCATTAATGCATAATGCATTTGTTGTAGATTTGCAAAGCGTTCAGGAAAAAGAGCTGCTAAAATATTGGCTGAGACTTCTTTCCTGACCAAAATTACAGGTGGGATAACACCAGATTGGATCAACTGCATTATAGAGGCTGAATGGTAGTGTACGTGATGATGTTGTCCGTGTGGACAGGTAGTTGTACTGACAAGTGTATTACATATATTACAATATACATATTCATCTATAGTTTTTATTTTTATGTTAATGTTTTTACAGTGATCAAAGACTGAGGCAAGTTTATTTTTATCATAATGGAGACCAAGTCCACTGTGGTTTTTCCCAACAATCAGTTCATGGCAACCATAATTTTTTGCTAAATTTGCATCTGAAAATATTTCATTAAATCCTGTAAAGATATAGGTGTTTTCAAAAGGGATTATCAGTGTTTTATTTTTAGGAATATACGTATCAATAAATGTTTTGAGAGCATTGTATCTTATATCATATCTTAACGCATCCATTGTAAATGGTTTACGTAAAAAGATAATGAGTAAATCAGACTCAGCGATGGTTTGTCTTATCATCCTTTCATGTGCACGGTTGAGTGGACTCGCAGTAAGCATAATGGAAGAGACAAACTTGGCACCAGTTTCAGATATCATATCATTCACACGCTTTTTATTGTCTTCGATAATAGGGTAATCTACATGATAGTCCCCACATACAGCAAGTTCTCCAAGTCTAGCCAAGGTATTTTTTACACCTGGGTGTGAGGGATCCGTTGTACCATAAATATTGTGAAGCCGTTTCGTAAAATTGATAGGGAACGTTTCATCTACGATGATTTGACCTACCTTTCTTTTTTCACATATAAGATCAACAGTTTCACCATGCTCTAGACTTGTAAGTACCCCGTGGTTTTTCTTTCCCTTGGGAGCCAGGACAAAAGCGAAAGGGAAAGGTACACCTTTATATACTTTTGTTTCATTGACTTCTCTGGCTTCAAGTTTGTTCATCAGTCTGTCAATAGGTGCCATGAGACCTGCCTGAACTAATGCCAATGTAGAAAGGGCTTCTGTATCTATATAGAGTGATTTACGACTTTTCATTTTAAATCCTTATTGGAAAAGTATGGTTTATTTTTTTTTGAATAAACCATACTTTTTTCTTTTTTCCCATAAACTTTTTCTTGAAATACCTAATTTTTTAGAGAGTTCAGTATCTGGAAATTTATATTGAAAACTGTTTACAATAAATTTAACATAGTCATCAAT
>DQVJ01000242.1 GCA_015661795.1 Sulfurovum sp. | reverse complement strand
CCGTTCTGGCGTAACTGATATCACTATCCTTGACTTCGATGTATATGATGAAACCAACCAAAATAGACAGATAGGGTCAGAAGCTGTAGGTATGGCTAAAGTAGAACGTTTAAAAGAACTCTACCCCGGTATTAAAACCATCAATCAACGTATGGATATGGCATGGGTAGCATCATTTGATTTTAAACCGTATGATTTAGTCATAGATGCGGCAGATACTACCAAAGTGAAAATAGAGGTAGCTAAAAAATGTTATAAAAAACTTATTATGGCATTAGGCTCAGCAAAACGTTATGATACAAATAAAATAGAAGTCGCTTCCATTTGGAAAACCCACGGTGATGCTCTTGCAAGAAAAATACGCAATGAACTTAAAAAATCGAAATTTGATAGAAACTTTTTAGTGGTATTCTCACCTGAAGAAGATAACTGCAAAGAAAAAGGTTCATGCGTTGCTGTGACAGGAGCTGTAGGGTTAACTGTTTGTTCTGAAGTGATTAAGAAGATTTTGAAGTAACTATGGGCAAGAAAACCCATAGTACAGTATATTAGACGTTTGTACTTCCACAATATCCACACTTGTTGGCAGCAACAGGAATATCCATAGCACAATCACCACAAGTTTTTGTTGTAGGAGCGGACACTTCTTCGGGCTCTTTCATTTTATTATAAGCTTTAATACCTAAAAACATAACAAAACCTAAAATTAAAAATGAAATTGTATCATTAATAAAAAGACCATACTTTATTGCTGGTGCAGCAGCTTTGTCTAACGCTTCCATGGTCGCATACTCTTTACCATCAAGCGCAATGAAAAGTTGAGAGAAATCAACCCCCCCAAGTAACATTCCTACCGGAGGCATAATCACATTGGCTACCAATGACTTTACAACGGTTGCAAAAGCCCCACCAAAGATGAAACCAACCGCCATATCTACCATATTCCCTTTAATGAGAAATTTTTTAAATTCTTCTAACATTCTTTTTCCTTTTTATGATGTTGAATAAGAATTATACTTAAAAGAAAAAGAAAAAAACTTGTTTATTATAATTTTCTATTTCTTGCTGCTAATCCTGTTAATACAAATAATCCAGCGACTGCATAATATACCCACATTGGAATAGGTACAGGGTCACCTGCAGCATATGAATGTAATCCTGAGAGGTAATAGTTTACGCCAAAGTATGTCATCAGTACCGAGGAGTATGCCCATGTAGCTGCAACATTAAAAATAAAATTTGACTTTAATGCAGGTATAAACCTTAGGTGCAACACCACTGCATAGGTCAAGATACTTACTGCTGCCCATGTCTCCTTTGCGTCCCAACCCCAATAACGTCCCCATGATTCATTAGCCCATACACCTCCAAGAAAGTTACCTATAGTCAGTAAAAATATACCTATAATAAGTGACATCTCCGAGAGATTTGTTAACTCTTTAATCGAACGGTCTATATTAGAGTGCCCTTCTTTACCTCTTAATACATATAAAATAAGTACTAACAATGATAGTATAGATCCCAGCCCAAAGAATCCATCTCCAGAGATAATAGTAGCCACATGTATCATAAGCCAATATGACTTGAGTACTGGTACGAGGTTTGTTATTTCCGGGTTAATGAAAGACATGTGTGCCACAGCCATTGTGATACCTGCAAGTAAAGCAGTACCTGCCAAAGCAAAAGGTGACTTTCTAGCCAAAAGCAGTCCTGCAAATACTGTTGATGCTGCTATAAATACGATGGATTCATAAGCATTAGACCAAGGTGCATGACCTCCTATATACCATCTTATGGCCAATCCTACAATATGTAAGGCAAAGCCAAAAAATAGTATGCCTAATGCTCCTCTAATTATCCATTTCATAGGAAAGCTAGGTCTCACTACGTTGATAAAAGAAAATACAAGTAATGCTAATCCCATCAAAAGATATAGAGGTACCAATTTTCCAAACAACCCTAGTTTGTTATACCAAATTTCCATATCTACATGACTTTGACTAGGTAGGACAGCTACTCCGTATTTTTGTTGTATTTTATGTAAACCTTTTAAAGCGGTGTTAGCATCATCCCAATTACCTGTTTTTAAACCTTTAGTAACCATTTGAAAATAGGCTGAAATACTTACTTTTACTTCTGACGCCTCTTTTTTTGAAAATGTTTTAAGTGCATCCATTGGTGCGTACCATTTGTTGTTTGCATCATTTGGTTTTGGGTATATACGCAAGAGTGAACCTTGGTATGCCATAAATGCAACATTTACTCTTTCATCTATCTTAATGAGTTCCTTATCGTATTGTGTCTTTTCTAATGGTTTTTTACGGCTGGCTTCTACTATCGCATCATAAATTTTATAACTATTATCCTCTTTATTGAAGAAATCAGAAAATTGAGCATACTTTGTATCCTTATCAAGACCAATATCCAGAGCAATCTTTTTATGTCCTATCTTGATCATAGAAACATTCTGATAACTTTCAGGTTGCGTAATCATACCCAGTAGTACTTGTGTGGCATCTAATCCAAGAACCGAAGATCTACCTGTAATCTTTGCCACAACTTCATGCGCCATAGTATCTACAGGTTTCATACGCCCTTGATGGTCTTGTAATACAAGCTTCCCAAAGTTTTTAGCATGTTCTAAATCATATGATTCCAGTATCTTTTTAAGCTCGGGGGTAGCTGTTGGTGATGCTGCTTCTATTTGCTGTGGAAAAAACATCATTAGGCTCACTAAAAGAGCCGCTACTGCACTACTCTGTAATTTTCTAGCATTTTTAAGTAGTTTTCTAAAACGCCCACTAGGTGCGAACAATGACCAAATCATCCCTAAGGTCATAAGAATATACCCTATATATGTTGGCCATGTACCAGGATCATGATTCACGGATAGTACCGTTCCTTTTTCATCTGGATCATAAGAAGATTGAAAAAAGCGATAGTTTCTATGGTCTAGTATGTGGTTCATATAGATTTCATACGGCATATTGATACCTTGATCTTTATCTATAAGTACTACATCTGAAGCATAAGAAGCAGGTGTTTGTGAACCTGGATAACGTTCTAGTTTAAACTTATCCAGTTTTATAGAAAAAGGTACTTCAATAATTTTGGAACCTAAACGCATATTAATATCCACACCATTGAGTGTCAATTTTTCTAGCTTTCCAGTTCTCCCCTGAAAAGGTTTGAAGTCGATAATTTTACTTTTATCTCCTACACTTACTTTAAGTTTTACAAGTTCAGACATACCAGATTGTGTTTTAAAACTATTTGAAAATGTTTTTAGACTTGACTTCTTATGTATGTCTTTGAGCACTACTGCATTTGAACCAAATCTAAACAACATACGTTGTGTCAAAGGAGCTTTACCATTTTTAACCTCACTCGATTCTTTTGTATCCATATTAAGTGTTTTAATGATAAATGGAAACTCTAAATTCAATGCACCAACTTCTCCTTGTATTAAAAATGTTGGTTTATCTTTTGCTACTTTTGTAGGTTCATAGGCGATATAAAACGAACCAAAATCTTTTATATCTCCTTTAGAAAAATAATGTATTTTACCTTTTCCCCCTGCTGAGACTTTAAGCTCTAAGAGTGTTTTCCCTTTAGAGTCAGAAACTACTTTTTGCTCCATAGTAGGCAGATACTTTAAAAGTTCTATGTCTACTTTTGCATTTTTAAGTGTAAGTGTCTCATGCATACTGTTTTTAGTCATACTTGAAAAGTAAAGTGCTTTTTCCAATTCATTTTGTGTTTCACCATCACTCACTACTACTTGAAGAACCTTTTCTGCAGAGACCATCGTATTACTTGTATCTCCCTCACGAATATGCATCATACCTTCATACCCAACATAACGTGTAATAGCAGCGCCTAGTGCAATGAGAAGGAAAGAGAAATGAAAAAGAGCCACAGCAGGCTTAGATTTGTATGTTTTGTATTTAAAGATGTTATAGACTATGATAGCTACGAAATATGCTAAAAACACTTCAAACCACTTGGCTTTATAGACCAAAGCCTGTGCAGTCTGTGTACCATAGTCATTTTCTATAAATGTAGCTCCCCCAGCAATTACAGCAAACAAAAATAGCATTAATACTGCCATTTTCATAGAAAAAATGTACTTCATTCCTCAAATCCTTCTTTTTCATAAGATAAGTAAAGGATTATAGCTGATATTTGCTAACTGAGTGTTAATATACATCAAGTCATCTCATGTTCTTTAAGTAGAGATTCTTTCTTGTTACCTAAAGCTCTAAAACCAGACGAAATCCTATAAAATAATTCTTGCCACCCGATCCTAGGTTGATACGTGAAGTACAAGAACATTTCTCTGCATCAGCATTATAAGAACCTCCACGAAGTACTCTGCCCTTATCACTTGGTATACCATAGGCTGATCCATCACATGGTGTGTTAGTATAGTCTTCTGCATATCTATCCAAGCACCACTCCCAAATATTTCCATGCATATCATACAATCCCCATGCATTTGGCTTTTTAGTCCCTACATCATGAGTAACTTTGTCTGAATTTCCAGCATACCATGCATACTCCCCAAGCATGCTCTCATCATCACCAAAACAAAACTTTCCTTCTGAACCTGCACGGCACGCATACTCCCATTCAGCCTCTGTAGGCAGTCGATACTTCTTCCCCTCACGCTCACTTTTCCAAGCAGCATACGCATGTGCATCTGTCCAACGTACACGACGCACTGGTACATCAAAACCTAAATGTTCATGACGCTCTTCAGGTACTAAAGCACCTGTGGCCTGAGCGTACAACATATAGTCTTCTACGGTTACTAAATATTTAGACATTGCTATGTCATAGTCTATAGTCACTTCATGACGTGGCTTTTCTCTCTCTTTTGCAAATGTATCGTCTGTCCCCATGAGGAATGTTCCCCGTGGGAGTTTTATGTAGTTATCATTCATTACTTCAACTCCCCCCAAGAGTCCCCAACACTCACAGAACACTCTATCGGGACATTAAGCTCTAATACATTCTCCATTGTATGCACAAAACGTTTGCTTATCTCTTCTACTTTTTCTTCTTTCACCTCAAAGATGAGTTCATCGTGGATTTGTAATAGCATAAAGGCATCTAGGTCTTCTTCACGTATCATAGAGTCTATTTGATTCATAGAGAGTTTTATAAGATCAGCTGCACTTCCTTGAAAGACAGTGTTGACCGATTCACGCATAAAGGCAGCTTTTTGCATCCCATTGGCTCCCTCATAGTCGAAGATACGTCTACGTTTGAGTATAGTTTCTACATAGCCGTCTATCTTCACGCGTTCTTGTATACCCTCTAAGAAATTTTTTACTGTAGGGAAGGAAGCGAAGTAGTTGGT
>DQVJ01000102.1 GCA_015661795.1 Sulfurovum sp. | reverse complement strand
TTGGTATAGCCACAAAGACCATCAAATTGACGTAATGTATCAAAATCATCCCATCTTCCTGTGAGTAACTTATGTGCATACGCTTGATGACTTACATCAAAAATAAAAGGGTCATTTTCCACATCAAATACTCTATGCATTGCTACAATAAGATCAGTAGCACCCATCGTTGAAGAAAGATGTCCCCCATTTTTACTTACTGTGTCTAATATTTTCTGTCTAATATCTGCTGCTAGTGTATGTAGTTCTTCTATGGAACATGTTTTAATATCCATCATTTCAACTCTTTTATTTTAAATATTCATTCAGTAGTTTTTTACTAAAAATAATTTGTGTATCATCATAAGATAAGCCTAATACATCAGCTAGTTGCTTTAACTCTTTTTTACTTACTTTTTTCATACTACCATGCATCTCTTTATTTTGAATGAAATCATTTAAAATAAAAGGTTTTATCTCCACTTCGGAACTTTTAACCACTTCTACCTTTTTCATGATATAAGTTCCGAAAAATGTTGAAAGAAAATATCATTTTGTTTCTGTGTCCCTATTGTAATACGAATAGCATTCATTCCATAAGATGCTAAATTTCTTATAATAACCCCACGTTTTAACAATGTATCAGCTATAGTAGTTGAATCTTTACTCTCATCAAACAAATAGGTAATAAAGTTTGTATAACTCTCTATATATGTAAATCCATTTTCTTTAGCGAAACGTTCGTAACGTTTTATCTGTTCTTTATGTAAACAAATAGACTCTTCTACAAATTTCTCGTCTTTACATGCTTCTATAGCAGCAACAAGTGAAAGTGTAGATATATTAAATGGCGGACGCATTTTGTATAACTCTTCTATTATCTCAGGCTGCGCGATACCATATCCAACACGCATACCTCCCAAACCATATGCTTTTGAAAATGTCCCTAAATAAATAACATTTTCAAAATCCATAAGGTCTTGTGGTGTAATTGCATATGTTTCATCTTTGGCGATTGCATATTCCATATAGGCACCATCCACGACTATAAGGGTTTCTTTATCTATAGCATTAATAATCTCTAACACTGTTTCTTTAGTTGTAGCATCACCTGTTGGATTATTTGGCGTACAAAGATAAATTATTTTTGGTTTATACATTCTATACGCTTCTATAAATTCATCATATTTATGCTCATAACTGGCTGTTCTATAAATTTTTGCTCCCATTTGCTTGGCATAAATCTCATACATGGCAAAGGTCACAGCAGACATCAGTACAGAAGTGTTTTCATTCAATACCGCACGAGAAATAAATTCCAATACTTGGTCAGACCCCGCACCGATAATAATATTTTCTTCTTGTACCAGATATTTTTCAGCCAAGGCATTTTTAAGTTCAAACATAGAGTCATCAGGATACAAATGTGCTCTTGAAGCATTCGCGATAATAGCTTTTTGTACTGCAGGACTTGTGCCTATAGGATTTTCATTCGAAGCGAGCTTCACAACATCCTTTGCAGCTATACCAAATTCACGTACCACAAGTTCGATAGGTTTACCTGCTTCATATGTCTTGATGTTCTGTAATACCGTATTATATTTCACTACTATCTACTCCCTATTGTATGCTATGTATCTTATACATCATCCGTCTCTTTAACATAAGAGCCCAATATCTT
Source organism: Sulfurovum sp. (assembly GCA_015661795.1). Taxonomy (GTDB): domain Bacteria; phylum Campylobacterota; class Campylobacteria; order Campylobacterales; family Sulfurovaceae; genus Sulfurovum. The sequence goes on along the minus strand of DQVJ01000102.1, from coordinate 5,981 downwards.
AATTTCACCACTTAGTTTTTCTAAAATAGGTTTAATTTTTGCATCATCTTGATGTCCATGAAACTCAATGAAGAAAATAGACTTACCTTCTACGATATGAGATTTTATCTTTGTCAAATTCACATTGGCTTCTTCAAAATAATTAAGAAACTTCACTAATGCCCCAGGGGTATTCGAGAGTCGTACCAGCATAGATGTTTTATCATTACCTGAAATAGCATTTTCAAAATTAGAAATAATGAAGAAACGTGTTCTGTTATTGGTATTGTCTTCAACATTTTCAAAACGTATAGGCAGATTATAAAGTTTTGCTGCAATAGAGGGGCAAAGTGCTGCAGTATTTTCATCTTTAGATGCCAACTTCGCTGCTTTTGCAGTGGATTCAACAGGTACTAGCTCTGCATTATCCAAACCCAAATCTTGTAAAAATTTACGACACTGTCCAAATGCAATATCTTTTGAATACACTCTGGTTACTTTTTTATAATCATCACAAAGTGTTGCAAAAGCAAAATGCACATCTATCACAACTTCAGCAATAATTTTTAAATTATATTCATCAAGACAATGTATCGTATCACTGACAATCCCATTGGATGAGTTTTCTATAGGTATCACACCAAACTTTGCTATACCTTTATCTACTGCACGAAAGATTCCTTCTATAGAATAGATAGGTAGATATTCAGACAATGCGCCAAATTTACTCTCAGCTGCTTGATGGGTAAAACTTGCCTCTGGACCTAAAAATGCAACACCTTCTGGTAACTCAAGGTTTCTCGCAACAGCAAACATCTCTAAAAACAACGCATCAATCGCCTCATCTGTTAATTTGCCTTGATTCTGACTTTTCAGACGATTTAAAATGGCTTGTTCCCTCTCAGGACGGTAAATAGGTGCACCTGTTGTGTTCTTTAGTTCACCTACTTGATGCACCAACTCCATACGTTCGTTATAGAGTTTTAAAAGTGTATCATCAACGCTGTCTATTTTATCTCTTAGCTCGTCTAAAGTCATTCTAAACCTTTATTGTAAATACTCTAATTCCAATTGTATCTGATCCTCATAGGTCTCACGTTTACGAATCAACCTATCTTTGCCTTTCTCGATTGCTACTTCGGCTGGTTTTGCACGTGTATTATAATTGCTAGCCATCGTAAAGCCATATGCACCTGCAGAGTGTACCACAATAAGATCATTATGTTTTAAAGGAGGAAGAGGTACATTCTTGCCAAAGAAATCACCACTTTCACAAACGGGACCAACGACATCTGCTGGTGTTTTCTCTCCTTCTATTTGTACTGCTTCTATCTTATGGTATGCATTGTATAAACTTGGACGGATGAGATCATTCATCCCACCATCTACAATCACAAATCGTTTACCATCATTATTTTTTTCATACAACACTTTGGTAAAAAATGCTCCAGCATTTGCGACCATATAGCGTCCAGGTTCACAAAGAAGCGTCAGGTCAAGTCCTTTTGTAGCTTCAAAAATCACTTGTGTATAGTCTTTTGCAGTAATCGTGACTTCATCATCATACACCACACCGATTCCCCCACCTACATCAAAAAATTTAATATCAATTTTAATGGCTTTAAGCGAACGTACCAAGTCTGAAACGATTAAAGCCGATTCACGGATTGGAGAAAGGTTTGTTAACTGTGACCCAATATGAAAATGAATCCCTACAGGGTTGAGATGTTCAGATTTATTGGCATAAATATACATACGTTTTGCCATATCTATCTCTACCCCAAACTTATTTTCATGTAATCCTGTAGAAATATATGGATGTGTTTGAGGATCAATATTTGGGTTAACACGTATAGAAATACGTGCTTCTTTACCAAGGTCACGTGCTACCATTTCCACACGCTTCATCTCTGCTTCAGATTCTAAGTTGATTAACAAAATATCTTTTTCTAAAGCCTCACATATTTCATCATCACGTTTCCCTACTCCAGAGAAAATAATTTTATACTTATCCACTCCTGCTGTGAGCGCACGATTCACTTCACCTATGCTCACACAGTCTGCACCTGCACCTAACTTCGCTAAATGTGCGATAACCGAAAGATTTGAGTTTGCCTTTACGGCATAATTTACAATTGATTTTTTTCCTGAAAATGCCTCTTTGAGTGTTTTATATCTATTTTCAATATAATCAAAATCATAAACATATAATGGCGTACCATATTTATCTGCCAATGCTTTTGTATCAATGTTCATTTATTGTCCTAATTTTCTCTTGATATATGAGTCTATTTTAGGGTGATTTTATCTAAAAGTTAATTAAAATGTGGGGTGTGTCAATATACAGGGTATTAAACGATGTTATGCTCATCTCTAAAATAAACATACAAAGCATAAAACCACAAAAATACAATGGGTAAAATAGCTGTTAATTCTGGAAGTAAAACGCCATTGGAACCTATTTGATTTAGTCCAAAGAGTACACCCCAGATTACAAATGTCGCACCTAGTGAAAGTGCTGTAACAAGACCTAAATTCATCATTCTTGCATGAAAAGGTAACTTAAAAAAGAGTATCAACAGTAGTGCCAGAGAGAATAAAGGAACCACTACTTTGTCATAAAAAGATGCTCTAATTTTATCAGAATTAAGATGTTGTGTATTCAAGAGTTTCCAAGTGTTGTATGCATCCACAATATTTAAAGCTTTACCTTCATAAAGTGACTCTATAATCTTTGGTTTATATCCCTTAAGTGTCCTAATACTCGCTTTATTTTCTAAGAGATATTTAAATAATTCACCCTCTTTATACACATGTGTTTTTACTATCGCATCCTTAGCATGCCACTCCTGCCCATCAAATAGTGCATAAGGTGCAGAAAGCGTATATCTTACCTGATATCCTTCCACTTTAAAAATAGTCATCTCTTCAATCTTCTTTTCTATGGGATCGAGTTTTTTAATATACACAAAAGTATCATTATATTTAAAGAAAAGATCGTTCACATCATATGCATGAAGTTCATTTTTGAGTAAAAAACCTGCTTTGTCTTTGGCATAAGAAAATTCTGTTGTATGCAACAATACAAAAAAGATATATGTCAGTGTTGCTACTGTAAACAAAGGGAATACAAGCTTTTTTTTATTATACCCAAATGCATGTAACGCACCCATAGTATTATTTTTTACCAAAGATAACTTTGTCATAATTAAAGCAAAGACTATAGCGAGGGGATAAAGTAGCCCCAAGGCTTCTTGCCACATATAATAAATATATAGTATTTTATAGTTTCCAGAGACATCTAACTCTTGTATGTGTTGAAAATAATCAATCGCCGCAAATGCAAAAGAGAGACCAAACAATATAGTAAAAAGGTTTTTACCATAGAGTATTGCCAAATAAGAAAAATGAAGTGATGGTCTGAGTATACTCATTGTTGTAAGCTGCTTATAGACTTAAGGCTACATGTTGATTTTACGACATTCAAATCTTCTACTAAAAGCAATTTACATGCGTCTGAGACATGTGTAATCAATTGATCCAGTATAACACGCTCATCTGAGGAGAAGTTATGCAAAACATAATCAGCCACTTGTGACTTATGTTCTGGTTTGCCCACACCTATTCTAACGCGTAGGTATTCTTTTGTAATATGGGCATCGAGCGACCTTAACCCATTATGTCCACCGTGCCCACCACCTCTTTTAAAACGTACAGCACCAAAAGGTAAATCAATATCGTCATGAATGACAATAATGTCTTCTAACTCTACTTTAAAAAATTGTTTCACAGGCTGTACTGATTTACCAGATAGATTCATAAATGTAGTAGGTTTTAAAAAAAGTATATTGGAAGAACGATAAAGCTTACCGTGAAAAGAAGTTTTACTTATATCTCTAGCTCCAAAATCATTGACAAGCTTGTCAATGATTTTAAAGCCAATATTATGACGTGTTTCTTCATATTGTGATCCTGGATTACCTAGACCAACAAAAAGTGTCATAATACAGTTATTATTTGGCTTTGATTACACCACAGATAGCAACATCTGGTCTGTCCATCAATTTACACTCAGCAGGAACTTCAATATCTCTCACAAGAATTGAAGCATCTCTCTCTAATGGCTCAACATCAAGATCAAATTTAGCAGGCATGTTTTCAATAGCGCCTCTTACTTTTAATCTTTTTTTAGACATAACCAAAACACCCTTGTTTTTAAGACCAATAGGTGTTCCATGAGTAATCACTGGTACCAAAAAGTTTGTTACTTGTCCTGGCACTGTGACTCTAAGATCTACATGTTGTACTTCACCGTGCACTGGATGTAATTGATATTCTTGAATAACTACATTTAACTCTGTGTCTCCAACTTTTACTGGAAATGCGAGGTTCTCCTTATTTCTAACTGCTCTTACAAATTCACCACGTTTAAACGCAGCTTGAATATTTTCAACACCATTTGCATATAAATTTGCAGTTAGATAACCATCTCTTCTAAGCTGTTTTGCTGTACGCTTGCCGATACTCTCTCTAACGATACCTTCTAACATTTTTGTTCCTTATAAAATAATTCTCAGTATACAAGTAAAAGTAAAACTTCTACCTACCCCTTCTTTTCACAGTTTACTCCTGTAAACTTTAAAGAAATAGTCAGGAAATGAGACGCGAATTATATCGAATTTACATTAAAATATGCTTTATGGTTAATAGTCCTCTTTATTTTTTCCCTCATCCTCATCTTTAAAAGCAAAAATATCATCTCTCGTATCTTCAACGCTCTCTTTGACGATGGCGCCTTTACCCACACCATCCATTTTAAGTCTCATATCTGCAGGATTTGTGGCATATTCGAGTGTGACTTCTTCAGAGATGCGCCCATCACGCAAAAGGTCCAAAAGTGCCTGATCAAATGTCTGTGTTCCATAAATCTCTTTACCTTCGAACAATGCATCAGGTATCTCATAATCACGATTTTCCATAATCAATTGTTCAATTCTTGCCGTCTTCTTCAGTACTTCAATAGCAGCTGCTCTACCACCTTTTTTAGTAGGTATAAGTCTTTGTGAAATAACCCCTTCAAGCACTGAAGCCAACGAACTTCGAATCCTGTTTTGTTCTTCTTTCCCAAACATACCTATAATTCTGTCTACTGTCTCTTTTGCATCAAGTGTATGTAGCGTAGAAAATACCAAGTGACCTGTATTTGCAGCATGTAGTGCAATATCTATAGTCTCCAGGTCCCTCATTTCCCCAACTAGTATAATATCAGGGTCTTCTCTTAAAGCGGCTCTAAGCGCATCAGAAAAAGAATGGGTGTCTTGCCCGATAGCACGCTGATTGATAAGACATCCTCTGTCTTTATGGATAAACTCAATTGGATCTTCTACTGTGATAATATGTTTTTTCGTTTCTCGGTTAATTTTATCAATCAAAGCTGCAAGTGTTGTAGATTTCCCAGAACCTGTAACTCCAGTTACCAATACAAGCCCACGGTGGATATCTGCAAAACTATTAATCACTTCTGGTAATTGTAATTCTTCCAAAGTTGCAATTTTAACTGGTATGATACGAAAAACTGCAGAAAGTCCATCCATTTGATGGAAAAAGTTCACCCTAAAACGATGTTCATCCCCTAAAACATAAGTAAAGTCAAGATTTTTATCTTCTTTCAGTTTGTCATATTGCTGAGGGCTGGTGATAGTTCTTGCAATCTCATCAACCATCTCTGCACTCAAGGCATCCTTGCCCAACATTTTTAGAATACCATCAACACGTACTCTCACAATAGCACCTGACTTTAAGTGAAGGTCAGAACCTTTATTGCTAATCATTGTTCTTAGATAAAGTTTAAGTTTTTCTTCCACAATATATCCCTTTTATAAACTATCTAGCATTTCTTGAAACGCTTTTTCAAAAGCCTCAAGTCCCTCTTTTAAAAGCTGTGCATATACTGCATCCATATCAAAACCATTGTCTGATAACTTGGTGAAGTATCCATTTAT
>DQVJ01000211.1 GCA_015661795.1 Sulfurovum sp. | reverse complement strand
CATGTTATGCTCCTTTCTCTATTTTCTTCTCAAATATCGTAATGACAAAGAGTATTGGTCCCATAAGCAAAAATGCTACAGCAAATACACGTCCCATAGCAGCGAACACTGGGTCTGTTGGTGGAAGTTTTCCTAGTGCTGTTAAGACTATCATGATAATCAATAATGCCCAAAACCAATATTTAAACAATCCTCTTTTATGTGCAGGAGCTGTATTTGGACTTCTATCTATAAATGGTAAGAAGAAGAATGCTGCTTGTGCAACACCAAAGGCAATCAAACCAAGATCTTTAGAAAAAGGACGCAAAATTTCATAAGACCACAAGAAATACCACTCAGGATAAATGTGTGCAGGGGTTTTAAGTCCATCTGCTGGGTCAAAGTTCACTGGATCCATCGCAAAGTTAAAGTGGTAAAAGACTAGATAAAAGAAAAGTATGAAATACACACCCATTACAAAGACATCTTTAGATAAAAACACAGGAGAGAATGGAATCACTTTTGACTCTTTTTTCTTACCCGCTTTCCATAGTGCTGCTGACTCTTCAAAATCTATGTCTGCACCTTCTTGGTTGTTTACGTGTGGTAGTCTAAGCGTACCAAAGTGCAAAACAATCAAACCGATAATTACCAAAGGTATAAGCAATACATGCAACATAAAGAAACGTGTCAAGTATGCATCACCTGGCACATAGTCTCCACGTATCCACTCAACCAAACCATAGGCTTCAAGTGAACCACCAGAGAAAAGGTTGGTAATAACCATACCTGCCCAGTAAGACATTTGGCCCCATGGCAGCATGTAGCCTGAGAATGCTTCTGCTGAGAATGCAACAAAAAGCCCCATACCAGAAAGCCATATAAGCTCACGTCCACGTTTGTACGAACCATAGTAAATACCAGTAAACATGTGAATATATATGATAAGGAAGACAATAGATGCACCCACACCATGAATATGTCTCCATAGCCAACCATAACCAACTTCGCTCATAATAGTGTAGTTTACGGAGTCAAATGCTAAGTTTGCGTCTGGTTTGTAGTACATAAGTAAAAAGATACCTGAGACTACAAGTAGTCCAAAAGTAGCAGCTAGTACCATACCCATCGCCCATAAGAAGTTAATGTCTTTTGGTATCCAATACTCTGTGTTGAGTACTCTCTTTAGTGTATTAAGCCCTATACGCTCATCTAACCATTTATTAGTAAAAGGTTTAGCGTTTTCATCAAAATGTGCCATTTTTTCCCCTTATACCGTTAGGCCAGCGTCTAGCATTTTTTTATATTCAGGACCTTCTTCACCCAAAATAATCTTTGTACCAGCTATCTTATATGGCGGTATCTCAAGTGGACTTGGTGGTGGAAGATTAGGTTTATTTACACCAGAAGCATCAAACTCTCCACCGTGACAGGCACAGAAAAAGACATGGTCATCTTTTTTATACGCAGGAATACAACCTAAGTGTGTACAAAGTCCTATAGATACATGGTATCTATCTGATCCAATGACGATATCTCTATCGTGTGCTTCCATATCTGCTGTTTTTTTCAAAATGAAGATAGGTTTACCTCTCCATTTTTCAACTATAAGTTCATTTGGTTTGACTACTGCTAAATCTACAGTAGTAAATCCAGCAGCCTTCACAGAAGGAAGTGGATCCCAAGTACGCTTTGCTGCATACCCAAGTCCTCCACCAAAACCTACTAAAGCGGTGGCACCAAGTGCCATACCTATAAAGTCCCTACGTTCTTCATTAGCCATATTTTCTCCTTTTATTGCTATAACTATAATATGTCTATTATATGTTAAACTGTGTTAAAACAATGTCTTATTAATGAAAAGTAAATGGACTTTTATACTTTTGTTACCTAAGGTAAATACAGAGTATTATAGTCTTTAATTTACAATAGTAATAACATGTTTACAATATACTTTCATCCTCATGTAATTAACTTCTACTTTTTAGCTCTTTGTGCCATCTTTATATGCACGTGTATGATATCCAAAGCAGCAGGTGTCACACCCGATACCTGTGACGCTGTAAAAAGCGTAGGTGGTGTAGCAAGGGTTAGTTTTTCTTTAATTTCATTACTTAAACCTGAGATATTTCCATAGACAAACCCTTGAGGTATCTTTATCTTCAGCATTGAGTCCATATCAAGTATCTGCTGTTGTTGTTTCTCTATATAGCGAGAGTACTTTGCCTCAACAAGTACTTGCACGATGACCTCATCATCATACTTATCAAACTCAGGTAAAAGTGTAATGAGTTTTTCTCTAGTAAAGTCTCCACGCCCTATAACGTCTATCCAATAGGTTTTGTCAGATATTTTTATGGCACTTATAGCCTCTAACTTAGCTAAAAACTCCTTGTTGGGTGTCACTGAGTTTACACGTAAAAAGTCCAAAGCTTCATCTAAGTCTGCTTTTTTCTTTTCAAAATCTGCCAAATAAACATCATCTAAAAGCCCAAATTCTTTTGCATATTTTGTGAGTCGCATATCTGCATTGTCTTCACGTAAAAGTAGTCTGTACTCTGCACGGCTTGTAAACATTCGGTAAGGCTCTTTTGTACCTTTGGTCACCAAATCATCGATAAGAACACCTATATAAGCTTCATCACGTCTAAGTACAAATGGCTCTTTGCCTTGCACAGAAAGTGCGGCGTTTATTCCAGCCATCATCCCTTGTGCAGCTGCCTCTTCATAGCCAGTAGTACCGTTTACCTGACCCGCTGTGTACAAACCTTTTATCTTCTTAGTCTCTAGCGTATGCTTAAGCTCTGTAGGTTGTACGTAGTCATACTCTATAGCATAACCATAACGGACTATCTTCGCATTTTCCATACCTACTACTGACTGCACCATCTTTAACTGTACATCTATGGGTAAGGAGGTACTCATACCGTTGATGTAGTACTCCGTTTCATCTATAGTCTGTGGCTCTACAAATATCTGGTGCCTAGGTCTGTCTCTAAAGCGGCTAATCTTGTCTTCTATGCTTGGACAGTAGCGTGGACCTGTACCTTCTATCTGTCCTGAGAACATAGGGGCTCTGTAGAAATTTGATTCTATGATTTTATGTGTGTCTTCGTTGGTATACGTAACATAACAAGGTAATTG
>DQVJ01000027.1 GCA_015661795.1 Sulfurovum sp. | reverse complement strand
TGTTTGCTACTAAGTGTGCAGGGGCATTTTCATACTTGTCAACGGCTATGACTTCAATGCCAAGTCTCTGTGCCTCGATGGCTACTTCTTTACCCAGTTCACCAGAACCTAGGAGCATGATTTTAATGCTGTTTTGTTGTAAGGGCGTTGTAAATGTCATTTGGATTTCCTTTGGAAAATAATTGAATTTATTTTAGCGAAATCTTAGATAAAAAATAATAAGTTTTGGAAGTTTTGTGAGGTTTTGTATAATAAATGAAAAGTAGATGCAGGACATGTTGTCCTGCGCTAGACTTATTACAGTCTAGACTCGTATCTTCTAAGCATGAAGAGTTTTTTAAGAATTTTCTTGCGCGTTGCAATTTTTTCTTTTTTGTTCTTTTCAGTTTGAGTTTCGAAGTGTTGTCTAGCTCTTGCTTCAGTAACAATGAGGTTTCTGTCACATTGTCTTTTGAACTTTCTGTACGCATCATCAAATGAATCACGTGAAGTTAGTTTAATTCCTGGCATAAAAAGCACCCCCTTCCTATTGGAAATTTCCAGACCATATAGTGTCTGAATGTCAATAAAGTGCAGAATTATATCTAAAGATTATTAAGTTGTGATAAAATAAATATTATAAGAGGAGTATCAAAAATGCAAAAAGTTTACCAGAATTGTTATGATTTGGATAAGAGATGTTATGAAAAGTTTGGACTCACTGAAGATATACTTATGGAGCATGCAGCTGCAGGTATGACAAACTATATTCGGAGCCATTTTAGTCAAGGTAGTTCTGTTTTGATTGTCTCAGGTATGGGGAACAATGGTGCAGATGGTGTGGTGCTTGCACGACAACTTTGTGGTGAGTATGACATACAGCTTTATCTGCCTTTTGGTGTCAAATCTCCTATGGCAAAAATCCAGCTGGAAAGGGCTCAGAAAGTGGGTGTTAAAATGGTAGAAAAGATGGAGAGTGCTGATATCATCGTTGATGCATTACTGGGTGCGGGGCTGAATAAGCCTTTGGATGAAAAAACACAACATATTTTACATCAACTCAACAGCTATGAGGGATATAAAATTGCTTGTGATGTGCCTACAGGAGTGGGTATACATGGGTTGATGCCTATGGCTTTTATAGCAGATGTGACTATAACGATGGGTGCGAGAATGGAAGCACTGTATGTGGATGAGAATAAAGATGTTGTAGGAGAGGTGATTTGTAGCAACTTAGGTGTAAGCAGTAAGATGTATGAATCTGAGTGTCAGACATATTTACTTGAGAAAAATGATGTAAAATTGCCTTTACGTATAACACAAAACAGTCATAAAGGCAGTTATGGACACGCAGCTGTTTTTTGTGGGGAAAAAGAGGGAGCAGGCATCATTTCAGGGATGGCTTCTGCTACTTTTGGTACAGGGCTTACGACATTGGTGGTGCATGAGAAGGTTTCTTCTCCCGCATATTTGATGCACTCAACGGTAGTGCCTGATAATGCCACCGCTTTGGCAATAGGTATGGGACTGGGTGCTCACTTTGAGAGTGAATTTTTAGAAAAATACGTACTCAAGAGTCATTTGCCTATAGTACTAGATGCAGATGCTTTTTTAAGCAAAGAACTTTTGTCAGTACTTGAACAAAAAGACAGAGAAATAGTCATTACCCCGCACCCTAAAGAGTTTGTCATCATGTGGAAAATTCTTACCAAAAAAGTATTGACTGTAGCCCAAGTACAGTCTAAACGTTTTGAAATCATCCGTATGTTCAATGCCAAATATCCACATGTGACCCTTTTACTTAAAGGGGCAAATACACTCATCATGCAAGAAGAAACGTTGTATATTAATGCTTTGGGATGTGCAAAACTTTCAAAAGGTGGCAGCGGAGATGTACTCTCTGGGCTTATCGTCTCGTTACTGGCACAAGGGTATAGTGCGCTTGATGCGGCTATACATGCTTCGTTGGCATTAGTACTCGCTTCAAATGCCTATGATGGAGCTTCTTATGCTATGTTACCTACAGATTTGATAGTCCAAGTAGGTAAATTAGAGGTAAATTAGAGTAAAATGCGCCCATGAAAAAAATAGCGATACTTTTTAGCGGTAGAGGCTCAAACTTTGCCCATATTGTTCAAACTTTACATGGCAAGGTCTGTGAAGTGGCTGTAGCGTTGACAAATAACCCAGATGCACAAGGCATTTCTATAGCCAAAGCGCATCATATTCCTTTGGAGGTTATAGATTCTAAAACATATCAAACCCGAGAAGATTTTGATGCTATGCTGGTGCAAACACTTCAGACATATAGTCCAGACTTAACAGTATTGGCCGGATTTATGCGTATTTTAACACCAGTGTTTACAGAGCAGGTTAAGGCAATAAACCTGCACCCGTCACTACTCCCTAGACATAAAGGACTAAACGCTATCGAAAAATCGTATAAAGATACATACGATGAAGGTGGTGTTTCTGTCCATTATGTGAGTTCAGAACTTGACGGGGGTGAAGTGATTTTACAAATGACGTTGTCTAAAGAAGGTTTGGATTTTGAAGCGTATGACAGACAAATCCGTACCATCGAAAAAGAGGCCTTAAGTGAAGCAATTTGCTTAGTACTAAAAGAAGCGAACCAGTAGTGGAAAAGTATACTGACAAAAGGAATCAGTCAGGGATGAAAGTGATTTTCATGCTTGCTCAGATGCTTGTCCTCTCCATCGTATATATTATTATCTATACATCTTTTTTGGCGGTGGGCTACGCGATAAAACAGTATGGAGCAAGCCCAGTGATGTATTTTCCTGTTGTGATAGCTTTGGTGATATTTCCTATATTGCTTTACAAGTACAGACAGATGTTTAATGCAGGACATATGTTAGTTGCTACCATATGGATGATGGGAACTGCCTCTTTGACGATAGTGCTGTTATACGTTTATATTTCGCAGATGACGGGGTAAAAGTATCTTAGACTTTTTCCCAACTAAACATCAAAAAATACTGAAGCTTTCCATACCAGCAGCCATCAACTCTTTACTTGATATGCTACAGGTGATTACAGACCTTATCATGGTGGGTCGTATTTCTGCCTTTGCCGTTGCTGCGGTGGGACTGGGGTTACAGTCACTTATGTTTGTATTTGCAGTATTGACTTTGTTGCATGTAGGTACCTCAGCATTGCTGTCACGGTTTGTAGGTGCAGGGAAGATGAAGCAGGCTTCTTTGGGACTTTCAACGCTACTTCGTTTTGCTTTGTTCTTGTCTTTGCCCATGATGTTGTTATGGTATGTCTTGTCATCCCATATCTATGTATGGTTTGGTACGGCATCTCAAGTAGTAGTGTTGGGAGAAGACTATGTACAGATGCTGACATGGATGCTGCCTTTCGTGATGGTAAAACTTGTTTTTGTGACAGCACTCAATGCTGCAGGAGATACAAAAACTCCAATGTATATCAAGATAGCCTCCATCTTTCTCAATGTATTTTTAAACTATCTTTTTATTTTTGGTAATTTGGGGTTCCCTGAACTTGGAGTGATGGGTGCAGCTGTAGGTACAGTGATAGTGAACATTTTGGAACTATGCATCTATCTCTATTTGTATTTAAAAAATAAAATGCCGTACATCTCTTTGTGGCACTATTCTACTTCACTCATGAAACGTGCGATAAAAGTAGGCATACCTGCTTCATTTGAACGGATACTTACTTTCGGTTCATTTATGCTTTTTACGGTCATTATCACGCAGTTTGGTACAGAGGTTCTTGCGGGGTATCAGATAGGGTTGCGTGTAGAGGGTTTGGCTTTTATGCCAGGCGTTGGGTTTACACTTGCAGCTATGGCACTCATGGGGCAGGGACTAGGGGCTAAAAAACCTTTGCAAGCCAGAGAAGATGTTTTACTTGTACTCAAATACACTGTGGGGTTTATGTTTGTCTTGTCATTTTTTATGATATTTATGCCAGAGAAAATCGTATGGATCTTTACAGATGATATACAGACTATAGAAGAAGCCAGTCTTTATTTGCGTATCGTAGGTGTATCCCAAATCCCTTTAGCGTTTAATTTTGTACTTTCGGGTGCCCTAAGGGGTGCAGGCGATACAAAACGAACGTTAAAAATCACATTGACCTCCCTCTGGCTGGTACGTATCATCCCTGCATTTTTACTCTCTTGGTATTTTGAAAACATCATGGTAGTGTATTTTGCGATGATTTCAGACACCTTTGTCAAAGCTATCTGGTTATGGAGAACTTTTGACAAAGGGGAGTGGCAGAAGATTAAGGTCTAAAATACTTACAGTATCTCAATATCATTGTCAATCGCCCGCACATCTAAAAAACGGCCACTTTCATACTGGAACAAGGTAGGGAAGATTTCTATCAAACGTTTTGCTGCATCTTGAGGTGTTTGTATGGGCCCTCTTTTGAGTTTTTTGGCTGAAGGAAATTCTTCTTCATCAACGGTATCTATTATATGTTGCACCATAGGGGTACGGATGACACCTGGTGCAAGTGATGTGAAGTGGATGTCTGGTAACTCTTTTGCATAAAGATTTAGGAGCATATTGAGACCTGATTTAGAAAGAGAGTATGCACCCCAACCTTTGGAGCCATTGACCGAAGCCCCAGAAGAGATACCCACTATCTGTTTGACGTTCGTATATGTAGAAAGTACATCGATGAGTTCTTTATTGGCCCATACATTGAGCTCCATTACCGTTTTTATTTGTGCCAAATCGGTTTGATTCAAGGGGTTAATCTCCCCCAACACCCCTGCATTTAAAATGACAGTTTCAAACGTATGGTTCATGATAAAATCTTTTATTGTTTTTTGTATCATAACGGTATTGCTTAAGTCGTAAGGGAAAAAGAAGAAGTGGGGATGGCTGTCTAAAATCTTGGGAAAGGTACGACCGATGGCATAGACCTGATACCCCTCAGCCAAATATTCTTTTGCCAATGCTTCCCCAAGACCTGAGCCGATACCTGTGATAAGTATGTTGTGCATCTTGTAATCCTTTCGTAATACTCTATGGTATAATTATGCCAAAATTTTATAACAAAGGACACAGGTTGAGTAAAGAGGTCAAAGAAGTAAAAACTGTTGAACAAAGAATAGATCGCATCTATAAGTTGGCCATAGAACATTTTGGAGAAGTCCGTTTTGTTGGGATTAAAAAACATAAAAAAGAGTTATGGGTAGCGAAGATTCAGTTTGATGAGTTTGCTTCACTGATTGCAGAAGGAAAAAATGCGACAGATGCGTTAAAAAAGCTAAGAAACAGACTAAACAAAATTGTTGACCGTTACAACATGGTATAGGTTTTAAAAGTATAGTTATGAAAAAAAATATCATTCTAATAGGTTTTATGGGCATAGGTAAGGGAACAACAGCACGAGCCTTTTCTAAAAAATATGGAACATATATTATAGATACAGATGATCTTATAGAGTCTAAAGAAAACAAAGAAGTGAAAAAAATATTTGCCAAACATGGCGAGGCATACTTTAGAGAACAGGAACAAGCCACTGCTGATTGGATAGAGTCATGTGTCAAGGGAACCTTTATTTCTTGTGGTGGGGGATTTTATAAGGTAAACAATCTTAAAAAACTAGGTACAGTGGTTTTACTTGATGCTTCGTTTGAATGGATACATAACCGCCTCAAGACAGCAAAAAACGCTAAATCAAAATTGGCAAAACGTCCTTTGTTCTCTGATGCAACGAGGGCTAAGGCACTGTACAAAGAACGTAAAAAGGCGTATAATGCTTTAGCCGACGTGGTTGTAGATGTTGAGAGATTGACACTGGATGAACAGCTTACTTTTATTGCAAATAAATGTAAGGTGTAGGGTGTATTTTTTAAACTTCATGTACTTTGGGCTATGTGCCTAACCTTCTTTATTCCTCCCAATACTCCAAGCCTTTTAAGCCCATAGATAGTAATCCAAATAACATCATCGTACTTATCATACAGTAGGAGGCTTGTTCTATAAAAGAAACGGGGGATTTTGCGATACTGTAGATAATAACTAGCCATAAAGAAATAGCTGTAAACCCAAATATACGCTTTATCCAAAGAATGATTGTTGTTTTTTGTACTTTATCCATAGAAGTATTTTAGCCTATTTGGCTATAATTTCACCAATAAAAAACATAGGATGAGCATGCAACGTTTCGAGACGTATCTTTCTAAAAATTTACCACAAGCACCAAGTTTCCATCCAATCTATGAAGATGCTTTGGGTGTAATGCTCACCGCTGGGGGGAAACGTTTTCGTCCGATGTTGTTACTAAGTATTGTAGATGCTTATGAACCTATGCTTTATGATGGTGCCTTGCCTGTGGCTATGGCACTAGAGATGTTTCATACCTATTCGCTTATACATGACGATCTCCCTGCTATGGACGATGCACCCTTGCGCCGTGGACATAAAACACTGCATATCCGTTATGATGAGGTGACTGCTATTCTTGCAGGTGATGCACTGAATACAGATGCCTTTTTGATGATTTCC
>DQVJ01000033.1 GCA_015661795.1 Sulfurovum sp. | reverse complement strand
ATTGCGTTGATATAGCAGTAACGATAGATTCTTTCATCCCCTCTTTTTTCTCTATCTCATCAAGTATCAAAAAAAGTGTATCTATGACTGTATTTCCCGTAACTATAATTTTATTGGCATCGACATTTTCTTTTAGCAAGTGTGCTTTACTTTCTTCTGTAGGCGAAAAATGATGCTGTGCGAGGGTGGAGATCATTTTACGGTTGGCTTCTTCAGGCCAGGGACTATAGATATCTCCCGTTCGTAAACCTGCTTCTACATGCCCTACGGGTATTTGTTCATACAATGCAGCTAAGGCTGCTATCATACTTGTAGTTGTGTCTCCATGAACGAGAACAAGGTCTGGGTTAAAGCCCCTCAAAACACTTCGCAAGCCCAGTAAAATACGAGAAGAGATATCATAAAGGTCCTGATCTGACTTCATAATATTTAAGTCATAATCTGGAGATATATCAAACAATGTTAAAACCTGGTCAAGCATCTCACGGTGTTGTGCGGTGATACATAGTTTAATATGAAAATTCTCTTTTTCTTGTAAAAGTTTAATTAGTGGTACCATTTTGATCGCTTCAGGTCTTGTCCCGAAGACCAGCAGTATTTTTTTCAAGTTTTCCCTTCCTGTTAAAACTCTTTAAAGTAACCCAGTCTAAAATTATATTTCGTGTATTCTGATCCTAATTCAAATAAGCCTGTCTCTGCGTAAAACCCACTGTCTTCATTGACCCATTTTCTATATTTTAAATACACAGCGACCATATCGTAAGAGAGCCTTTCATACACAGGTGTGATGGTTGAAAGATAAGAAGGATCTCCAAAAGAAACATCCACATAGATCCACTGGTCTTTTTCATGCCCAACCCCAAGACTGATAATATGTGTATTCGATTTTATGGAACCGGGGTCACTTTCATTAAAAAAAACTCTATACCCAATGTTATAGTCTGCAGAATAGTAAGTTAGCCCCAAAGAGACAATAAAATCTTCATGTTCATCAAACTGGTTAATGTATGTAAATCCTAGTAGTCCAACAATATTTTTATGTTCTCCAAAAAGATAATTAAACTCTTGATCTAAACGGAAAGTAGGTAAATAGACACTTTCTGTACCTGCGGAAAGTTGTGTGTAGGTATAAAAACGGTCAAACCACCCCTTATAGGCACCTATAGCCCCTAAAAAACCGCCTCCTTCAACACGTGTAATGGCACTTGCCTGATAGAGGATGGTTAAATCATTAGCAATTTTATCGTAATAACGAAAATTCAATGCAGTCCAATCACCATAGATACCATAAGGATTTAAATAGTCATAAGAAAGGTCAATTTCCAAACGATCATTAGCGAAACCAAAGTCAATATCTTCAGAATCACTATCAACCAAAGCCGAAAAAAAACTACGTTGTGACTGTACTGCTTCTCGGTACAAAGAGGATCCTTGTATCGCTTGTACTTCTGTTCCTAAAAACATCCATATAGACAGCAAGTATATCAACTGTGTCCATTTGCCTATTTTTCTCTTATTATGCATAACATATCTCCTTTTCATCACATTTCATTTCTCTTCACCTTGGCTTAGTATAACATCTTTCATACACCAACTCCATTGTAAATTGAGTATTGTTACTCTCAACAGGCATATAATAATAGATTTCATCCTGATCTATCTCCTGTGAAACCTTCACTTTCTTACCCGCATAATATTTTGGGATAGCAACAACCATAGCATCCAACTCTTCTTCAGAAGAGAGCATAATATCCATTTTATCATTCTCCCATGTGAACTTTTTATTCACATTTATCAATCTTAGCAAATACTCTCTAAAAAATTGCATACTTTCTACAACAAGTAACGCTTTATCTTGCTTAACAACAGCATAGTCAATAAAGTGTTTAAAGGCCTGCTGATACTGACTTCTGTAGATATCATAAGGGTGTGTATAATAGAGTCTTACTGTTCGGTTTTCAATCACATAATCTACAATACCTTTTAATGCTTTTTCTACTTCTTCTTCTGCTATATTCTCTTTAGCGAATTCATGTATGGATGCTTTTTTACCAAATGTCATCACGGGAAAACCAATAATATTTTCAGAAAGTTGTTCCCCTTTATAAAATGAACGATTCGGAGCAGAACCGCTGTCTCCTGTGTAATAATAACTTTCCATACCCAATTCTTCGAGAATTTTTATAGATATTGGCTGAGGGAACATGCCATCTGGGGCAGAATATTCTTTGATTTTGTACTTTGTAATATTTTCAAGAGCCTTGTTGTTCAATTCTATATAGTGTTTGATCTTTTTTTCATCTAAAAAACCTTTCTGTATCCCATTTGAAAACCAATTATGCGCCCATCCTCCATGAGAACCAATTTCTCCAAACTGCATCAATTGTTTCACAATATCCTTGCCTTTCTTAGTTGCCGAAAATCCCATATTATCCTTCATCTTATAACAGTCAGGTCCAGCTGTAATATGTATGGAATATTTTAATTGTTCATTCAAATATTGTTCTTCTATAAACCAAGGAAAGGTTAGATGTTCTTCATTAGAATCAATATGAAAATTAATGACCAGCCCTCCTTTTGCATGGGGAGAAGAGACAATATGCGGCACATGGACCATTTTAAATAAAAATGTCTTTATTACACTTCGCAATAAAAGGTCATCACTTTCACCTTTCAGGTTTCCTAAAGAGAGATTCACAAACAGTATACTGCCTTTACTAATATCTTTTTTAACAATAAGTGGCACTTTTGATTGACTGTCACTCCATGCATATATAGTTGTATGCACACTGTTCTTGATCGAGATTTTCCTATAGGGATATGTCAAAACACCATACTTATATCCAACAAGATGGCCTTCTTTATCATATTTTCCTTTTGGAATACCAAAATAATCTGCCTCATTCTGACCTTTAAAGGTCAAAGGCCCCTGCATAAAAGTTGCTATATTATCTTCGGTATCTTGAATACCAAGTAGATCATCAAAAATACCCTTCTGAAGTAAATATAGACCCGCTCTGTTTTTACTGCCTGCATCAGCAGCAACACATACTTTCCCCCCCTCTTTTATATATTTCTCTACCCATATTTTTGTATCAGCCAAGAGATAGTCAGAGGCATGATCAGGAAAAATAATTGCCGGTTTTGCAGGTAGTATTTTTTCAGGGGCTACAGCAAGAAGTTTAACATTGCTTATTACTTCATAACTCACGCCCTCTTCTTCCAATACAGAGGAAAAGGCCCGGATACCTATACTTTCTTTTTGACCATTTCCATACACAAGTAACACCGAAATATCATCATTGAGTACCTTATTAAGATCTCTCTGCCCCTCATAACTATAGAACCCCACTGCACCTATACCAAAGACTACAAAAAGAAGAAAAACTGCTCTGATCATACAACCTTTCCACCAGAATCAGTCAATATATAATTAAAAATGGCAACATGTTCACAAAGACTTATCTCCTTTTGTGCGACAACAGATTTTGTATTTTCACTTGTACCGATCTGTGTATAAGAACCAATAGTAATTCCCCGTCTGGAAAAAAGGTTGCCTGTAATAAAACAATGTTCACCAATAGTAATGTTACCCTCAGCAATAATATTGCCATCTATAAAACAATTGTCTTGCAACACCACATCACCATTGATCTTGATACTGCCGAAGACCTTTACCTCTTCTTCCAATAGCAAATCTCCCTGTATCACAATAGAACGAAATAGTTTATCCTTTTTCTCTATCACATACTTTTCATCTTGTATATAAAGAAGGTTCTCATCAATAGCAGCATCATCCAAGTGTTCATCGATCATATGCTGCCGATTCTTCTGAAAAGAAAAAGAGTGCGATGTCAATACAGGGTGCCCGAACAGACGATTGAATTCAACGCCTCTACTCAGGTGAATAAGACTGGCACTGCTGGCAATATTGACATGCGTGTTTTGCCCCACGCTAATAGAACCTTCCGCATCTATCCATCGAACAATACAACACTCTTTTCCAAGGGTCAGTTTTTTCTCTGCTTTGATCGCACGGACAGAACAATGATCACCTACCACCAATGCATCACGTGCTATGACTTCTCTCTCAAATTTTAAAGCTCTGGGAATTTCTACCTCACCTATAATATAGACCATATCTTGGTATTTTATTTTAGAAAATGTATCTCCGAGCACTTCAAGTTTCCCCAATTTCTCATCTTCAAGCCTGTCACCTATTTTAAAAGTATTTTCAGTAAAAGCATCTACAAAATATTGACCAAAATATTTTGCAATTGCTCTTGGGTCTTTACTGTATGTCATATTTACAGGTAAAGGGTCAAAATCACTCTTTTCCCTTACTGCCCTGATCACAGGCAACAAAGGTATGAGTATCATGAGGAGAAAGAGGAAAAGATATACCAAAAGCAATAAAGTATCACTATGCATCTTTCACTCCTTTTTTAGCGTGTCTTTCAGTTTTAGACCATAAAGGCTCACTTTTTCGAAATATATCTATCAGTGCATCCCAAAACCCTAAGCTGACATACAACATATAAAAGACAAAATTAAATGCGAAAAGAGGAATAAGCCTCAATGACTTTATACGGCCGTCGATAAAATTGGCTACACCTATTTGGAAAAATGGTGCAAAGTTCCCAAATGCACCCAAAGAAACAATAAATAAAAGAAAGACAATACCGGCAAAGATCTCTAAATTTCCGGATAAAAACAAAATAAGGGAACTCAAAATACCAAAGAACAACATGGTTGGCATCATATAGATAAAGATCAATAAAAGACCATCTACTTTCTTTCTGAAATTAAGGTATTTGGAGCTAAGTAATGGAACCAAGTATCTAAACATCACCTGATTATGTCCCCTTGCCCAACGCCGTATTTGTTTCGCACGTGCCATCCAATTTTCTGGCATCTCCTCATAACATTCTGCCCTGTTGGCGTAAGCTACCTGCCAACCATTCAAATACATCTTATAGGTCAACTCTGTATCTTCTGCCAAAACATTGGGATCAAAACCACCCATGTCAATGAGTAAATTTTTCCTGTAAGCACCCACAGTACCACCATATTGAGGGATCAAATTTAGATTATATCGGGCTTGCTGATCTACCTGATATCCTCCTGAACGTTCCAACTCTAACATCATCGTTAACATATTGGTACCACAGTTCTCAACCAGTACCCTGCCCATAACGGCACCCACCTCAGGATCTTTAAATCCTACTGCAAGTTCACGGATAATACCATTTGGCGGTTGGTAATCAGCATCAAAAACAACGATTACCTCTCCCTTTGCAAGTGGCATTGCATCATTTAAACTATTGGCTTTCCCACGGTGTTCATCACCTAGACGATGCAAAGGTTTCACATGTGCATATTTTAGTGCATAGGTATCAATGATCTCTTTTGTCTCATCTTCAGAATGATCATTAATAGGAATGATCTCCAACCTATCCAAGGGGTAATCACTCTCCATCAATCTATCCATGATCTGATTGGCGACCAAGGCTTCATTATGCATGGGAACCAGCACTGTCACAAAAGGGACTTCATCATCTAAAATGTCTTGATAATAAAGTTTTTGTCGTCCAAAAAGTCTATTAAAAGTAAAAATAAAATGCCTGAGCATATAGAGTAGTACAATAGCTATAAAAACCAATAAGTAAACTTTTAATACATAAATTACCACTTCCATTCGCTCTCCTCCCCTCTCAGTTTTTCAGCACTTTTATACAAAAAATAACTGTACACTGAAACAAAAAATATAAAATCCAAATACATCGTAAAAAACATTATTGGCGCAAAGACTATAGAAACTTTAGCAAGTAAAAGCACGGTGAAGGCATAACGAACAAGACTATAGATGAAATAATAGACAAGCATGCCAAAAAATGCTGTAAAGTTCCAAATATGGGAAGAGGGTGTTAATACAAATGCCAAGGACATGATCATCAAAGAAAAGAGCATCAAACCTATATGTGCCGTATGATACAGCTCAAAATAACCCACAAAATCATAAGGGAAATATTGTCCTAAAAATATAAAATAAAGTATAAAAACAGAGAACATCAAAATAAAGAAGTTCAGCCACATAGCAATATTATAGGGAATGATAGACTGTTTTTTTAAGACATAAAAAAGTATAAGTATTCCCAGGAGGATGAAAAAAAGTGACAAGGGTTGTGTATGCATAAAAGGTAGATCTACCAAACTAATACCAAAGCCAAATATCTCTACTGTTTGCATACCTGCAGGAATATTTGCTTCCGCCAAAGATGTATGCAAATAATTGGAAAATGTATTAAAAATATAACTAAGATACACATAAACTGCCGCAACAGATAAAAATAAATAGATGACTGATTCTATGATCAAAGGTATCTTTGCTGCCCTAAGCCTTCTGTATGATCTGTGAGGAATAATAAATTGCGTTTTACATTTCGACATCTCTTACCTTCCTTTCCGAATAAAAGTATAACATAAATTATAATATTTTATTAATAACTAATATCAAAAAAATTT